>JAMOAF010000505.1 GCA_023621895.1 Planctomycetota bacterium | reverse complement strand
AGAAAAGCCTTTGGCCTGTACCCCGCGGCGGCCTGGCTCAGCGCCGGTTGATGACGACGGTGAAGTAGCTCTTCACGACGCGGTCGAAGTACTCGGTCCGCATCTCCATCGGCAGGCCGTTGTAGTTGCAGTAGTTGCGAATCTGGCCGAGCAGGTCGCGGGGATGGCAGCGGCGCATGGGGCGGTTGGCGGGCAGGTAGTGGCGCTCAATCAGGTAGTCCACCAATTCCGGCCGGTACTCGCACTGGTACCGCTGGGCGTAGAGCTGGAAGAGCGTGTGGAACTCCTCCCGATCCGGATCGCCGATCTCGATCTTGTAGGGAATCCGGCGGAGGAACGCGTCGTCGACCAGGTCCGCCGGTTCGAGGTTCGTCGAGAAGATGATCAATTGCTCGAAGGGCACCTGGATTTTCTTGCCGGTCGAGAGGGTGAGGAAGTCGTGGCGGCATTCCAAGGGGACGATCCAGCGATTGAGCAATTCGACCGGTTCGATCCGCTGGCGGCCGAAGTCGTCGATCAACAGGCAGCCGCAGTTGCTTTTCATCTGGAGCGGCGCCTCGCTGACGTTGCTGTAAGGGTCGTGGCGGATCTCCAGGTTGTCCATCGTCAGCTCGCCGCCGACGACGACGGTCGGGCGGCGGATTTTCACCCAGCGGCGATCGTAGTCGGCGCTGCCGAGGTTCTGGGATTCGGGATCGGCGATCGCCTCGTGGTAGGCGGCGTCGTAGACCTTGATCATCTGGCCGTCTTCGACGACGGTGCGGGGGACCCAGATTGCCTGGCCGAAGCACATCGTGATCCGGCTGGCGAGGGTCGATTTGCCGTTGCCCGGCGCCCCGTAAAGAAACAGGCCAGCCCCGGAATTCACTGCCGGCCCGAGGCTTTCGAAGAGCGCCGAGTCGACGGAGATATCGCGGAATGCGTGGGCGAGTTGATCGCGCCGGGGCGACTCGGCGCGGATCGTCTGGGCTTCCACCGAGACCACGTAATCGGCCAGGGGCACGGGGGCGGCGCCCGAATACGCGCATCCGCGAACCGCCGCGTGCGCCCGTTCCTGCCCCTGTTCGGTGAGCGTGTAGAGGTAGTCGTTCAGCGGCGCCGAGCCCATGTGGACGAGGAGCTGCTTCGACCGCAGGGAGTGGAACAGTTCTTCGAGGATTCCGAAGGGCAGGCAGATGTGCCTGGCAATGCCGCGCCCGCTCGAAGAACCGGCAACCGCCAGGTGCTTGAGGATCAGCAGTTCGATCATCGAAACGGGGAGCCCCGTGTCGGAAAGTCGCGTCGGCGGGGTCGGGAAGAAGGCCTCGTCGGAAAGGACTTGAGCCAAGAGGCTGCCGGGGGCGGGAACCTGGGTGGCTACCGTCATCATGCTGTTCCTCGTCGCGTGCGTTGGTCTAGCCGGATTGCCCTGAAAGCGGCAGTCCCGGGTCGCATTTGGGCGGCGACACGGCTGATCGGTCGCACCCTGTTCCAACTCTACGTCGCGCGCCGAGGCGCTGCGCCCCGCCGGAGGTCGAATATCCATCGCGTTGTGCGGATTGCGCCGGAACTAGCGGCAGCGGCGCCGGGCCGGGTTCCGCGCGATACCGCGGCCTCCCGAGGGCTAAATGAGCTTGCGTGATTTTAGGGAGGAATTCATGAGAGCGTGATAGCCGCGTGGGCTTGCCCCGCGGCGCGCCTGCGCTGCGGCACAACCCGTACGTAACGAAGCGCGGGGCAAGGCGCACGCGGCTATCTGAACAACAGCCGCTTTTTCCACGAATCACGCAAGCTCATTTAGGAGGCCGCGGCGCGGCATTCTCTGAGGGCGGTCAGCGGGGGCTGGCGTCGGCCTCACGATCGCCGAGCGCATATTGAAT
The DNA here is from genome assembly GCA_023621895.1 of Planctomycetota bacterium. GTDB lineage: Bacteria > Planctomycetota > Planctomycetia > Pirellulales > Thermoguttaceae > JAAYCB01. The sequence continues at coordinate 5,232 of JAMOAF010000505.1, read as the reverse complement.
GCCATCGAGGCAGAACTGCATGACCGCCGGATCCATGAAGACGTTGGCGGCGTGGCCGAGGGCGCAGTAGAAAACGCGGCCCTTGCCTTCGGTCTTGATCCAGGCAACGGCGAAATCCTTGTCGGCGCGTTTGACGCCGCCGGTGACCTTGCCCGTTGCCGGATCGGTGAGGTCGAGGGTCAGGAGCACGCGCCGGTCGTCTCGCGTGTAGGGGTCCTTGAACTGGTAGATCTCGTCCTGGAGCTTGAATCCCTTGCCGCCGAATGCTCGGTTGAGGACGTGGTCGGGCGCGTCGATCCGGAACGCCCACGTGCCGCCGCCGCCCCAGGGGTGGCCGTCAAACAGCCCGCCGATCATCTTGGCGCCTTCCGGCCAGTCGTAGAAATTGTCGGTGGCCGCGTGGATGCCGATCAGCCCCTTGCCCGACCGCACATAATCGAGCAGCGCTTGCCGCAATTCGGGCCGCGGGAACTTCAGGTGCGTCGTATTGTTCAGCATGACCGCATCGTACTTGGCCAGGTTGGCCGGCTCAAACACGGCGTAATCGTTGCTGCAATCGACCGAGAAGGCGCCGGTCTTCTCGCCCATCAAGGCAAAGGCCTTGTTGCCGCCGGCAATGCCCGAGCCGTGAAAAAATCCTTCGCATCGCCAGAAGACAAGGATTTTGCGAGGAGACTTGGGTTTTACGGCCTCCTTGGGCACGGCCGCGGCAATCTTCTCCAACTCGGTGGCAGACAGTTCCGGCGGTTGCTGGCGGGCCTCCTGCGCAAAGGTCTGGAACCCTGCATAACCGAGCCCCAGAAGGACGGCCAACGCGGCGGCGGTTCTCGTTAGTGCGAGTCTCATGATTGGACTACCTCGTGCGGGAAAAAGGGGTGCAAGTCAGAACCGGTGCATTGAGACAGCCAGTCCGGCTCCGGTTGCCCAGGGTGGCGGGGGACACTGCCTGAGAATAGACCGGCGGCGCGGCGCCGTCAACTGCGAGCGATCCGCGGGGGGCAGCGGTTGGCGATCAGCCGTCAGCAGAGGGGCGCTCGCCGAACACTCTCAGCCAATACTCAACTTCGGCCTCGCTGGCCGGCGGCGCTGGTTTCTCATCCGGGGCAGGGCAGGGGGGCAGCTTTTCGCGGCGCCGGCGGCGGAGATCTTCAAACCAGGGGCCGCTTTCGACGACCTTCGCGCGGCGCCGCCTTGCCGCCCGCTGCACCTGGCGGTCGCTGGAGACGACCACCAGCCGGCGGGGCGAGGGGGCGGCGCGAATCAGTTGCTCCAGCAGGCGATCGGCGGAATCGTAGCCCGCCGCATAGACGACCGTGATTCCATCGCGCGTCTGCCGGCTCGCCAGTTCGGGCATGGCAGCCTGGGCGTCGAAAACGACGGTCGTCTGGTTCCGCTCCGACTCGTCGAGCGAAGAGGCCAGGAAACCGACCAGCCCCTCCCGCGCCCGCTGGAGCGTTCCCGGACCGATGTTCCGGGCGAGAATGCCGCTGGCATGGAGCAGGTTGTAGCCGTCGATCAGGATCGCCATAGGTGGAAAACACTATTCACCGTCACCGCCTCGATTTTGCCTTTCTTGCAGCGGAGCAGGTTGATCCCGCAGTTGTCTTGGGGGATGCCGCGGTACGCGGCCAATTGGACGCCGAGGAGCTTGCTGAGCCATGCCCGGTTGACCACGTTGTGGGCCACGGCGGCGATTGTCTTGCCGGGGTTGGCCGCCATCAGGCGCTCCAGGGCCGGGGCGGAGCGCTCGAGAACCGCGGTAATTGTCTCGCCGCCGAGATAGGGGTTCACCGAGCCGTCGGACATGAACGCCCGATAGGCGTCCGGGTTCTTGGTCTCGATTTCGGGCCAGGTAAGCCCCTCCCAGAGGCCGACGTCGACCTCGACCAACTCGTCGACGATTTCCACCGTCAGGCCGTGGGGCTGGGCAATCGCCTGGGCCGTTTCCCGGGCTCGGGCGAGGGGGCTGGAGTAGACCGCGTCGAGCCGGACGGATTGAAAAAACTCGGCAGCCGCACGCGCCTGTTCGTGGCCCTCGGGTGACAGGCCCGGGTCGGTCCGGCGGCCCTGGAGCCGCGGCGGACGAGCACGATTGTTCGCCGTCGCTCCGTGACGAATCAGGTAAAGCCAAGAGGTATCCGGGGCAGGGCAGGGGGGCATGGAAAAATTGGCCAAGGGCCTGGTCAAGGGTTCGACTTGCGCGACGCCGCCAGCCTGACGGCCACGCGGATCGCTTCGATCATGCTGCCGACTTCCGCCCGGCCTTGCCAGGCCAAGTCGAACGCCGTTCCATGAGCCACGCTCGTGCGGACGATCGGCAGGCCGAGGGTGACGTTAACCGCCCGGTGCATCCCGAGCAGCTTCAGGGCGATGTGTCCCTGGTCGTGATACATGGCCACGGCCGCGTCGAAGCGGCCATCGCGGGCGTGGACCATCAACGTGTCGGCGGGCAAGGGACCTTCCAGTTTGAGTCCTTCAATCAGGCCCTGATCCACCGCGGGCCGGATCACCCGGAGTTCCTCACGCCCGAAAAGCCCCCCCTCGCCGCCGTGGGGATTCAGCGCGCAGACGCCGATCCGTGGCTGTTCGTCCTTCATGCGGCGCATGAACGAGTCGGCCAGCCTGCACTTGGCGAGGACCGCCTCCTGGGTTAGTTGAGCAAAGACCTCCCGCATCGCCGTGTGCAGCGTGACGTGGACGACGGCCAGGCCGGCGCGGCCGCGGATCGGCGGCTCGGGGCCGAGGTAGAGCATCATGGCGAAATCGTCGACGCCGCACATCTCGGCGAGCAGTTCCGTGTGGCCCGGATAGTGGTGCCCCGCCTCGTAGAGCGCCTGCTTGTTCAGCGGAGCGGTGACCAGGGCGTCGACCTGCCCCTCGATGGCGAGCCGAGCCGCGGCGACCACGTAGTCGTAAGCGGCCTGCCCACTCCGCGCGTCGATCCTGCCGACCGGGGCTTGGAGGGCGTCGCCGGAGCCCGCCGCCACGCAGCAGAGCGCCGCCGGCGAGGGCTCGGCCGTTTCCACGCCCTCGATCACCTTCAACTCGGCGCCGCTCTTGACCAGGGCAATCGCGCGGCGGACGATTTCCGGCTGGCCAAGGACGACCGGCCGGCACCACTCGTGGACCTTCGGCGACGCGCAGGCGGCCGCCACGATCTCCGGGCCGACGCCGGCCGGATCGCCGAGGGTCAAGGCTAGTAAAGGTTTTCGTGTCTTCATCTCAGCCGTCACTCGCAGCCAGCTCGGGTAAATTCCCCTCGTGCGCCTCGGCCGGAGAGTGCACGACCTGGCGGCGCTCGGGGGACATTCGTTTTAAATCGCCCCCCGCCGAGCCCGTTTCTTGCCGAACACCTCGTGGGACTCTCCGGCTGGCGCGGATCAGGGCTGGGGAAACGCAAGTCTATGCTGCCCCCCCGCAATTCGCAAGCCGGGGACGGCCACGAGCCGCAAGCCTGGGGAGGTGAAAACCTTAGCCGCCACCGGCCCGCGCCGTTTTCCGCGCCGCCAAAAGACAACCGTGGAACAAAAACGGCCAAACCAGAATAGATCAGTTTTCACCTCCCCACCGCAAGCGTCCTTGCCTGGCCGCGAAAAATCGCCTATTCTTGGCGACCCGCTTGGCGCCGATTTCCAAACCGATTGACCGCCTGCGCCCGGCTCCGGTCTCGGGAGGCTTTCCGTGCGGCTCGGGGGCGGGGGGTTTGACCGGCCGCCAGCGGCTTTCTTTCAGAGTGTGGGAGAGAACACGAAATGCTTGCTTGCATCCAGCGCGTGAGCCGCGCCCGGGTGACGGTCAGCGGGGAGGCTTGCGGCCAGATCGGTCGCGGCCTGCTCGTTCTGCTGGGAGTGGCCGAGGGCGACGCCGAGGACGACGCGCGGCTGTTGGCCGAGAAGTCGGCGCGGCTCCGCATCTTCGAAGACGAGCAGGGAAAAATGAACCTCGACCTGGCCGACGTCGGCGGGGCAATGCTCGTGGTCAGCCAGTTCACGCTCCTGGGCGAGTGCCGCAAGGGCCGCCGCCCGAGTTTCACCGCCGCGGCCCCGCCGGAGACCGCGGAAGCCCTCTACGAGGTCTTCGTCCGCCATGTGATGGACCACGGGGTCGAAGTGGCAACGGGCCGGTTTCGCCAGCACATGGAGGTCGAACTGGTCAACGATGGCCCGGTCACGATTCTGCTCGATAGCCGGCGCCTGGCGGCCCCGCGGCGCGCGAAGCCGGACGAGCACTGAGACGCCGGCTAGCGCCGCAGCCGATCGAGAAGCTGGCTGGCCGTTTCTTGGACCTTTTGGGGCGTTTCCTTGGGCACCCAGTCGGCGACGATCTCCTCCGACGACCTCGGAGTGGCTTGCTGCTGCCACCGCTCGGCGCGATAGTTCTGGTATCGTTGCACCCAGCCCGGTTCATAGAAGACCACGTACGAGAGGAGGGCAAGCTTCCCATACGTGGAGACATTCCCCCAGACGCTCTTGGTGCTGAAGACTTTCAGGGCGGTGCCGAACGACTTCTTGATTCGCACCCATCCGAAATTCCACTGGATGCTGTAAATCTCATCGAGCACCAGGTGCGAAACGAAGCCCAGCGTCACGCCGCCCGCCTTGTACAGCCGCAGCCGCCAGTCGTCGCCCGAAGCGAGAAGAAATGCCAGCTCGCCGAAAATCACCGCGGCCGGCAAGCTGTGGAACATGCCCCGGTGCACGGTGTAATGCTTCAAAAAAAAACTCAGCCCGAAACGAATCAGCAGGTAGGCCAGGCCCCCAGCCAGCACGGTCGTTTCCGGGGAGACGCCCAACGATCGAAACCGGTCGACGAGCATCATCGGGACCATGGCGGAGATGAAAGCGAGAGTCTCGCGAAGCGGGCGGCCCGACTTGCTGTCCACGTCCGGCAACATGCCCGAAACGCTGCACAGCGCGCCGGCCAGGATGCAGGTTTGCGGCGGCACTTGAAACAGCCCGTAGGCGGCGCCGCCGTAGACCAGTCCCAGGGCCGTGCTCGTGCCAATGTGCGTCTTGAAGTCCGCCATGACTTGCTCCTAACGAAGTTCCACCTCTAAACACGCGTCCGCCGCCGGCCCTCGAACAATCCGTGCCGCGGAAGCCGCCCTTGGCGGGTTACAAGAACACTATCCGACACCCCGGCCGCCGGCCAAGGCCAGTTTTTCGTCCGCTGGGCCCTGCCCTGCCCCGCCGTGCCAGCAGTGCCAGCGGAGGACATCATTTCGACGGACTC
>JAMOAF010001070.1 GCA_023621895.1 Planctomycetota bacterium | reverse complement strand
TTCCTTGCTGACGCGGCGGGTGGAGGGCCTTGCTTACGCGGCGGGTTTCCTTGCTGACGCGGCGGGTTAACAGTGAATGATTCGGGCTAGCCGGCCAGGGAAGCGGTCTCTCCCTTTCTCGCCAGGCGGCGGAACCCCGGATCGAGGTGCTTGTACTGGTCCTCGTCCTTTTGGGGTTTTAGAAGGTTAGATATCAAGGTCTCGAAGACCAGGACGATGAGCACGCCGGCGAGCAGTGTCTCCCAGAGGCTTTCGCCCTCGCGGAGCTTTTTGAACGTGCTCGACAGGTCCTCCGGGTCGTCGGCGAAGACGACCGGAGCGGGAGTGAGTTGTTTCTCCAGTTCGTCGCGGGCGATCGTCTTCGAGTCGGCTTCATCCGGATCGAGGTTGACCGAGTACGGAATCGTCGACGGCCGGGCCGTGTCGAGCAACCGCAGCGTATAGATGCCCACGTCGTAGGTGTCCGGATAGGTGAATTTCTGCCCCCCGCCCTCCATCGGCTGGCTCTCTTTGCGGACAATCGCGCCCGAGGGCGGGCGGACCTCGACCGTGACGGGTCGGAGTTCGTCGTCGAGTTGCACGGCCAGCGGCGAGCCGGCCAGGGCTCGGTGGCGCGTCTGCTCGGCGCCGGCCAGCTCGAAGACAAGGCGGGCCATCAACGGCAGGAAGATCGGCCGGACCGGAAGGTTCGACCAGCCGACGTGCGCGCCCGAGGCGACCATGATCACGTTGCCCTTTTCCACCGGCGCGCGGGCGAGAAACGCCTCGCCGTCGTCCAAGCGGGCGAGCACCTTGGCGGCGGCGGCCGCGGCGGTGTCCATCCTCAGGTGCTTGTAGATCAGCACCGACTGGTAGAGCGACGCCGGCTCGGCGAGCTGGCTCATTGCCGGGTCGGTTGCGTCGAGCGAGGCGATGTGCCAACTGTCGCGGCCTTCCGACGGATTGGGCAGGCGGACCTCGGCCAGCGGAGCCGGCAGGAGCTGGCCGCCCGCCTGCTCGTTCATGGCGTTGTAGGCGGCCGGATCGACGCGGTCGCCGGCGATCCAGACCAGGTTGCCGCCGCCGGCGACGTACGCGCGGAGCCGCTGGGCCGCGCCCGGATCGGGGGCTTCCAGGTTGACGCAGAAGATCACCCTGTAGTTCGACAGCGGCTCGCTCTGCAATTCACCGGCCGTCAACGAGGTCGTGCGAATCGCCCATGCCCCGGACCGCGCCGGCGCGAGCGCCTGCTCCAGGTAGAACGTGTCTTCGAGGTAGGGAATCTCGTGTTCCCGCGACTTGACGATGGCCACCGGGATCCCCTGATCGACCTCGAGGGAGAAATAGCGCTGGTCGTCGTAGCGCGAACCGTCGTCGCCGACGATCCGGACCTCCCCGCGGTGCGTGCCACCCTGCTCGAGAACGAACTGGAAGCCGTGCGTGAGCCGCTCTCCGGGCGGGATTTCCAGTTCGGGGCTGGTGGCTTTCCTGGCCCCATCGACGTAAAGCTCCGCGTGGCGCTTCTGCGGCGCCGAGGCGGCGTTGAAGAGCTCCACCGTGGCGGTAATCGGCAGACCGGCCACCGGCACCACGGCTTTCAATTCCAGGCGGGTGACGGCCACGTTGGGTTTCGGGTTCCGGTTGCAATCGACGACGATCACCGGAACCTGCTCGCCGGGGCCGTCCGCCGGCTCGGCGTCTTGTGGTTTCTGGGCGCGCTCCTTGAGACCCTCCCAACTGAGTTGCTGCATGTCGGTGAGGACGTAAATCTGCTTGTTCTGCGTCTCGGTCCGGGCGAGCAGGTGCTCGGCGTCGCGGAGCTTCTCGGCCAGCTCGGCGCGCTGATAGCTGACGGCCGCCTGGTCGATCGCCTGGAGCACCTTGTCGTGGGCGGTTTGCAGCCGCTCCTGATCGTCCAGCTTGGGGCCCCCGGTGAGCATCAGCACGACCTGGTCGCCGTCGCCCAGTTCGCCGAGGATTTGCCGCGCGGCGTCGCGGGCGGTCTCGAAGCGGGGGCGGCCTTCGTCGATCATCCCCATGCTGGCCGAGTTGTCGAGGATGATCGCCACCGCCGACGAGCCATTGCCCCAGAAATGGCTCAGGCTCGTCAAGGTCGGCTCGGCGAGCCCGAGTGCCAGCAGGATCAGCACCGCCACGCGCAGAAGCATCAAGAGGAGATCGTGAATCCGTTTGCGCCGCCGCGTCTTTTCCGCGCTGATCCGCAGGAAGCGGAGCGTGCTGAAGGGCAGGTTCTTCGCCTGCTGGCGATTGATCATGTGCAGCACGACGGGGATGGCCCCCGCCAGCGCGGCGAACAGGAATGCGGCGGAAACGAACGTCATAGCAGCGTCCGCTTGGCGATGTACTTGGAGAGCATGAAATCGTAGGGGACGGAAGTGTCGGTCATCACGTAGTCGATGTTCGACTCGGCGCACGCACGGCGATAGCCTTCAATGAACCCGTCCATCTGTTCCAGGTAGGCGTCGCGGACGTAGGCCGGATCGATCTGGATGCGGTCGTTCGTCTCCAGGTCGTGGAAGGCGATCGTGTCGGTGAAGGGGAATTCGATTTCCGCCTTGTCGAAGACGTTGAACACGATGACCTCGTGTCTGCGGTGCCGGAAGTGGTGCAGCGCTCGCATCACCTCGTCGGGCTCGTCGTAAAGGTCGCTGATGACCACGATCAGGCAACGCCGCTTGAACCGGTTGGCCAGCCGGTGCAGGATCGCGCCGATGTCGGTCTCCTCGCCGGGCTGGAGGGCTTCCAGGCGCTGCATCATCTCGTTGAAGTGCCGCGGCGAGCCGCGGGCGGGCATGTCCAGACCGATCCGCGTGTCGAAGGTCGTCAGCCCCACGGAGTCCTGCTGGCGGATCATCAGGTAGGCGAGAATCGCCGCCAGGTAGCAGCCGTACTGGAGCTTGGTGAGCTTGCTCGCGTGCCGGTAGCCCATCGAGCCCGACGTGTCGAGCAGGATTTGCACCCGCATGTTCGTCTCTTCCTCGTACTGCTTGATGTAGAGGCGGTCGGTGCGGGCAAGCATCTTGTAGTCGAGGTGCCGGGGGTCGTCGCCGGCGGTGTACTCGCGGTGTTCGGCGAATTCCACGCTGAAGCCCTTGTAGGGGCTGGCGTGCATGCCGCTGACCGCCCCTTCGACGACGCCGCGGGCGACCATCGAGAGGTTTTTCATCCGGGCGAGCGCCTCCGGCTCGAGGTATCGGTATCCGGTGCTCATCGCAGTTGAAACCTCCGCCGCAGGACCCATTCGGTCGTCACCGCGCCGACGAACAAGAGCCACAAGGGGAGCGGAACGGCCAGCGGCGTTTCAAACTGGACCTGGCGCTTGCGTTCCGTCCGATCGAGCTGGTCGATGAGGCTGTCGGCGGTGGAGATGTGCATGTAGCGCCCACCCGTATCGGCGGCGATCTCGGCCAGCCGTTTTTCATCGAGGTCCAGTTTCTCGAACTCGAGGTAGGGCCGGCCGACCTCGACGGCGAGTTTTTCGCACTCCAGGCTGATCGCGCCGAGTTTCGCCTCGACGGCGATCTCGTAGCTGCCGGCGCCGGCCGGGGTGTACCGGCCCTGGTAATGGCCGGCGGCGCCGGCGACGATCGGCATCTCGACCGGGGTTGTGCGGCCTTCCGGGCCGCGGACCCTGGCGAGAACCTTGGCATCCGGGGAGCCCTCGCCCTTCTCGTTGCGGACGATCGCCGAAATGAGCATCTCCTCCTCGGGTTCGTAGTAGCCCTTGTCGGTGCTGCTGGTGATGCTTGCCTCGGTTTCCACCTCGGCCGAGCGCCCCGCCGCCCAGCGCACCAACTGGCCCCAGAACTGGAGGAACGGCGACTCTTGGCCGAGCGCGCGCGGCCCCTGCTGCCATTTGCGCGTCGTGTCGGCGCAGAACACGGCCGCGCGGCCCTTGTCAACCGGCTGAATGGCCAGGACCGGCATCAAACCCTGGGCGCCGGTCTCCAAGGGGCAGGCGGCCAGCACCGTGGCGCCGGGCCGGGCGCCCGCGACGCGCGTGCAGCCGTCCAATTCGGGAAGGCCCGCGTGGCTGGCATCCCCGCTCGCCGTCGGAAAGAAACCGGCAATGTTCGCGAAGATCGGATGGTGGCTGCCGTCGGGCGTCAGCACCGGCAGGAAGGGCTCGTCAACCTGGCCGACGTTGCGGTCGCCGAGCAGGACGGGCAGAATCTTGCCGATCGGCGTGCCCTGGTAGCCGCCCGGCCCGAGGCTGCGGTAGCCGCCGAGCATGACCAGGCCGGCCCCATCGCGGACGCGCTGGGCAATCAATTCCTGCTGGGGCGGCTTGATGTAGCTGCTGTCGAGATCGCCGAGAATGAAGACGTCGAAGGCGGCGACTTCCTCCTGCGTCGCGGGGAGCGACTCCAACTCGAGCCCGTCGATGTTCGTCCGTTTGAGAAACTCGTTGGGGCGCGTCTGCACCAGGGCGCAGAATTGCAGGTCCGGGTCCTTGGACAAGAACCGCTGCACGATGGCGCCGTACTCGGGGCGCAGGGTCCCCTCCAGGTAAAGCACCCGAATCCCCGGTTCGACGACCAGCGCCACGGCGCTCCGCTGGTTGTTCTCTTCGATCTTCTCTTCGGGCACCGGCGGGATGCGAACCGTGTACTCGTGGCGCCCGAGGACCGTCGGCCGGAACTCGAACTTGACCTCCTGGGCGCCTTCCACCTCGTCGAGCGTCAATTCCTGTTCTCCGATCGGCTTGCCGTCCTCCTCCAGGATCGCGCGGACGACCCGGCCCGCAAGGCCCACGGCCTCGATTCCCGCGGTGATCCGCGTCAGGTTGTTGAGCATCATGGTGTCCGGGCAGTTCATCGACGCAACCTGGATGTCGCGGTAGGTCGCGTCGCTTCGCAGGCTCGCGCCGACACCGACGGCGTGGACCACCACGCCGATCGTCCTGGCGATCTCCTTGGGATCGCGGGCGGAGTTGTGGATGCCGTCGGAAACGAGGAAGATCGCCTCGATGTCGCGCCGCGGAGCGGCCTGGGCCCCGGCGGCCAGCGCCCGCGACAGCGAGGTGGCCTTGCCCTGGGCGGTCAAGGTCGGCAGTTGCTTGAGATCGGCAAGCGACCGGGCGCGCTCCGAAAACTCGATTGCCTGCAACTGGAAGCCGCCCTGCAACTGTTCGCTCCAGGCATTGACCTTGTCGCGGGCCTGCTCGAAGCGGGTGACGCCGCTGGCATCGTCGGAAATGCCCATCGATGAGGAGGTGTCGATGAGGAAGATCACCGATTTCTTTTGGGAGACTTCCTTGCGGAAGCTGAGCACGGGGCGGAAGAGGAGAACGATGATCGTGAGAATGGCGAGAGTCCGCAGGGCCAGCAGCATCTGCCTTTGGCGCGGCTTGAGAGTGCGAAACGCGCGCCAGTAGAAGAGCGCCGCCAGGGCGACGGCAATCGCCGTGACCCATAGCGCCGTCGTCATGCTGTGGCCTTGTTGGAGACTGAATTGAATCACGCAGGTCTGCCCTCCCGGCAGTCGCGAAGCGTCATTTCGCTGGATTGGGACGAGACGCGCGGACTTTCTTTCTGCCCTCCTCGAGGGCCTCTTCCCCGAGCCGGATCGTCTTGACGAAAACGAGGGATTTCAGGTCGGTGCCGGGCTCGCCCTTCTGCCGCTTGTGGAGGAGGAACTTCTCCGCCTCGGCATCGGGCCGATACGCAGCCGGCCCGCTCGGAGTCGAGACGAAGGGCCGCACAAAGATGATTTCGGCCAAGGGACCGGTGATCGTTCGCCCGTCCTGGAGCGTGATCGTGTATGCGCACTCGCGGCTCGGATACTCGCGGCCGGTGAAGTACTTTTCATCGAGTGCCAGCTCCTTGAACCGCCACTCCTTCTCCATCCATTCCTTGAGCACGTTGCAGTCGATCCGCCCGACGGCGCGAAGCGGAATCTCCCGCTGGCGCTTTGTCTGGTCGTCGTAGATCTTCAGGCGCTTGCCAAGTGTCATGTAGACGTTGCCCACGCGGACGGAGCCATCGGAAAGTTCCAGGTAGCCCGGCACCGCATCGTCACGGTCGGTCTTCACCGGCGCGAACGGGTTCAGCGCCGGCGGCTCGCCGCCTCGCGCACCCGGCGCCAAACAGGCCAGGCAGCAGGCAATCGCGGCCAACGCCCGCAAGAGCGGGCACGAGCGAAATCGAACCACGGCGTTCTCCTCGTATGCTGTAGATCAGTCTTTCATGCCGCCACGCGGCGTCCATCCTGCTCCCAAGCTCCAGCCTCTGTCTTTCCGTCTCGTTCCCAAGCTCCAGCGTCCGTCTCGTTCCCAAGCTCCAGCTTGGGAACGTTCGCCTCTATCTCGCTCCCAAGCTCCAGCCTGGCGGCGCTGTCGAAAGACGAGAACACTGCCTTCCACGACGCCCATTATCCCATTATTAACCGAAACGCAAAATTTTTGCAGCCGAGGATCGCGCACAGACCGTGCAAAACGCACTCCTCGAATACCTGCGCGGCCCGGCGCCACGGCAAGGGCCGTCACGATATTTGGCAGCGATCCGCCAGCTTACCGTCCTTTCGGGCTACGCCGACCCATCGCAAATGCCTTCCAGGCAACGATTTGCCCCAGCGGAAAGCTTGACTCCGGTACGCCTTTTCCGACACAATACATAATAGACGCTAGCGCACGTGACGGCGCTGATTTGGTTGCATGGGGCTCCGCCGCGTATCGACGGTAAAGGCTACCTGCACATGTCCCAATCCAAACGCCAGTCCAATCCGGTCTTCTCCCGCCGCGGATTTCTCGAGCGGGCAGGGGTTTTCTATGCCGTCTGCACGGCGTCGGGGGCGTCGGCGGCGTTCGGCCAGGAAGAGAATTCGGGGCCGATCGATTGCGGTCCGCCGCCGCAGGCCAAGCCGCAGAGCCGCACCGGCGGCGAATCCTTTCCTCCGCTGCCGCTGCCGGTCACTCCGCTGCGGAGAAGCGAGAAGAAGCGCCCGCCGAGCCCGCCGGCGCTGGTCGGCAAGGTGGCTTTGGGCGCGCCGCGCTGGATCACCCGCGACGGCGAGCGGGTGATGTACCGCGACTGGATGACCGATCCGGCCGACATCGACACGCTGCTGAAGTGGACCAATCAGAAGCTCGGC
>JAMOAF010000523.1 GCA_023621895.1 Planctomycetota bacterium | reverse complement strand
GGGCAGTTGGGGGGCCACAGGAGTCTACGGGGACCGAACATGTTTGCACGGTCAGAACGCGAGCGCCGCCCCACCAGGCGCGGGTAAACGCCGAGCGCCGCCTCGTGGTGGGCCGGCGCTCGGTTTGCGGTGGCGCCAGCGTTTCCTCCAGTGGTACACGTCGCGGCAGTGCGTTCCGCCAGGGGATGGGCCGCTCTGGACCACCCTACACGCCGAGCGCGGGTAAACGTCGAGCGCCGCCTCGCGGTGGGCCGGCGCTCGGTTTGCGGTGGCGCCGGCGTTTCCTCCGGTGGTACGCGTCGCGGCAGTGCGTTCCGTCGGGGGATGGGTCGCTCTGGACCACCCTACACGCCGTGGGCGTTTTCACAGGGCTTACCCGGCTTCGGCCACCAGCGCCCTGATGTCGTGCCAGAGAGCGGTTGAGACATCATGCGGCGCGTCGCCGATGACGGACTTGAGCGCCGCTTCCGGCGTTTGGCCCCGCCAGCGGGAGATGGCCGCGGCCGTCAAGGCCAGCGATCGGCTCATGCCCTCCTCGCAGTAGACGAGCGTGGGCACTTCCTCCTCCAGCAGCGTGGCAACGGTGCGGATGGCGATCTCCAGCAACTGGGGCGGATTGTCGGGCCCGTCAACCACCGGGAAGTGGCAGTAAATCACGTCGCGCGGGAGGTTGGGCGGCAGCTCTTCGCCGGCCAGGTTGACCACGGCCGTGATTCCCGCGTCGAGCACGCGCCCCGGGTTCCGTGCGTCGCCGGCGTTGCCCAGCCACAATCGCTGCGGTATGACTTCGCGCATGGCAAGCCCTCCTATTTCCACTTCAACACCGCCCCGCTGTCGGCGCTGGTCGCCATGGAGGCGTACTTGGCGAGATATCCGGTCTTGAACCTCGGCTCGCGAGGCTTCCACTCCTGCCGCCGCTTCTCCAGTTCCTCGTCGCTGAGTTTCACGTTGAGGACGTGGCCGGGGATGTCGATCTCGATGATGTCGCCCGGCCGCAAAAGGCCGATCGGACCGCCGGCGGCCGCTTCGGGGCTGACATGCCCGATGCAGGCGCCGGCCGTTCCGCCCGAAAAGCGGCCGTCGGTGATCAGGGCCACCGTATCGTCGAGCCCGACGGCCTTGATGGCGCTGGTCGGGGCGAGCATCTCCTGCATGCCGGGCCCGCCCTTGGGGCCCTCGTAGCGGATCACGACCACATCGCCCGCCTTCACCTTGCCGTTGACGATTCCCGCGTAGGCTTCGGTCTCCTCTTCAAAGATCACGGCCGGGCCCGAGTGCTTGAGCATCTGCGGGAGGACGCCGGCGGCCTTGACGACGGCGCCCTTGGGGGCCAGGTTTCCGTAGAGGATCACCAGCCCGCCCTCGCGGCTGTAGGCATTTTCCACCTCGCGGACGCAGTCGGCCGGATCGAAGCCCAGGTCGGCCGCCGAGAGGTCGCGGATCGAGAGGCCCGCCGATTCGACGCTCATGCCCTCGACGTTCCGCTTGCCTTGCGGCCTGACGGCGGCAAGCCGCAGCGCGTCGGGCGTGGCGGTTTCCGCACGGATGTCGAACTCGGCGATGTTCTCGCCCAGCGTCTTGCCGGTGACGGTTGCGGCGCCGGTCTTCAGCAGGCCGGGGCAGCCGCGCTGGATGCTGCCGAGGATCGTGTGGATTCCGCCCGAGTTGTGCACGTCCTCGACGTGGTATTGGCTGCTCGGCGAGACCTTGCAGATGTTGGGCGTTTTGCGGCTGAGCTGGTTGATCCGCTCGATGTCGTAGTCGAGGCCGGCCTCGATGGCCACGGCCAGCATGTGGAGGACGGTGTTCGTGCTGCCGCCCATCGCCATATCGAGGATCATCGAGTTGTCGACCGCGTCCTGGGTGATGATCTCACGCGGCAGGAGGCCGTGGCCTTCGCCGAGCTTGTCGAACTGGAGGACCATTTCGACGATCCGCTCGGCCGCCCGGCGGAACAGCTTCTTCCGCTCGGCGCTGGTGGCGATGATCGTGCCGTTGTTGGGCAGGGCCATGCCGAGGGCCTCGCAGAGGCAGTTCATGCTGTTGGCGGTGAACATGCCCGAGCAGGACCCGCAGGTGGGGCAGCCGATCTGTTCGATCTTGCGGAGCTCTTCGGCGGAGACGCGGTTGTCTTGTCGCCCGGCGGCGGCGTAGAAGACGTCGATCAGGTCGACCGCGCGGCCGTCTTCGAGCTTGCCGGCCTCCATCGGCCCGCCGCTGACAAACAGGGTGGGGATGTTGCAGCGGACCGCCGCCATGAGCATGCCGGGCACGATCTTGTCGCAGTTGGGAATACAGATCATGCCGTCGAAGCAGTGGGCGTTGACCATCGTCTCGACGCAGTCGGCGATCAACTCGCGGCTGGGGAGCGAGAACTTCATGCCCGTGTGGCCCATGGCGATCCCGTCGTCGACGCCGATCGTGTTGAACACGAAGGGAACGCCGCCGGCGGCGCGGACGCACTGTTTGACGTACTCGCCGACCTTGTCGAGGTGCACGTGGCCGGGAATGATGTCGGTGTAACTGTTACAGATGGCGATGAAGGGTTTTTTGAAGTCGTCTTCGCCGACGCCGGTCGCCCGCAAGAGGCTTCGATGAGGGGCTCGTGCATCACCCAGTTTGATCGTGTCGGATCGCATCGCCGTGGTTTCCCTTTCGTGTGCGGACGTGGCTGGCCAGGATTTCCATCAACCTCCCATTTTAGGGCCCCCCGCGGCAGCCGAACAGGGGCCGAACGCAAGCACAAGGTTCAAGGTTCACTTTTCCAATGACCAAGATCGGGCAAGGCGGCGTGTTTGATTTGGCACGCTGGATATTGGGTTTTGAACCTTGGACCTTGAACCTTGTGCCTTGCCTGGCGCCGTATGGCGAGCGGCCGCCGAAGAGGTTATCCTACGGGGACCTGCGGTTCGCCCGCTTTCCCGGCGCCGGCATGGTCCAAGGTCCAGTTTTCAATGGCCAAGAGAGGACAAGGCTCGGCGCTGGACGGCGGAACCGTGAGTCTTGGAATCTTGAAGATTGGAATTTGAACTTTGAACCATCGGAAACTGAACCTCGTCCCAGTGCTGGCGGGAACCGCCCCCTGTTCCCCCCCAACCCGCCGGAGGAGCCATCGATGAGACAACTCTTGGCCATTCTAATCGTCTGCTCGGGAGCCGCCGTCGCCCGGGGCGCGGATCCGCCGAAACGGGAGGAGGGATTCAAGCCGCTGTTTGACGGGAAGTCGTTCGAGGGCTGGGAGGGCAATCGCCAGGTGTTCCAGATTCGCGACGGGGCGATCGTCGGCGGATCGCTCCAAGAGAAAGTCGCCCGAAACGAGTTTCTGACAGCCAAGAAGCGGTACGGCGATTTCGAGTTGCGGCTCCAGTTCAAGCTGCTTGGCAAGGGTGCGAACGCCGGAGTGCAGCTCCGCAGCGAGCGGGTGCCCAACCACCACGAGATGATCGGTTACCAGGCCGACCTGGGCGAGGGCTGGTGGGGCTGCCTCTACGATGAATCGCGGCGGCGAACCGTCCTGGCCGGCCCCAAGCCGGAGGATCGAGGCAACGTCGTCAAGCCCGGCGACTGGAACGAATACCGGATTCTCTGCGAGGGCCGCCGCATCCGCCTTTGGATCAACGGCCAGCCAACGGTCGACTATACCGAGCCCGACGAGTCGATACCGCAACAGGGGCTGATCGGACTGCAGATTCACGGCGGCGGGCCAAGCGAGGCCTGGTATCGGAATCTGCGGATCAGGGAGTTGTGATGAGGGTTCGGGGTTCGGGGGTCAGGGTTCAGTCTTTACCTCGTTCCCAAGCTCCGGCTTGGGAACGCTCGCTTGAAGCCGCTGCCAAGTGGCGTCTGGAATGACGAAAACCATGGTCTGCGAGATAGCAGGGTTCCCAAGCTGGAGCTTGGGAACCAGGAACTGTGCCGCGCTGCCAAGCTGGAGCTTGGGAATGTTGGGAAAGTGTAGCCTGTAATCCGTAACTTATCCATGTCCATTGAGTTCATCTATTTTGACCTGGGAAACGTGCTTGTCTATTTCGAGCTTGAGCGCGTGTTGGCCCAGATTGCCGCGGCGGCGGAGCTGGCGCGCGACCAGGTGGCCTCGGCGCTGTTCGACCACGGCTTGCAGCGCGAGTTTGAACTGGGCCGGATCGGGCCGGAAGAGTTTTTCAATTCGTTCAGAGAGCTGACCGGCACGAAGTCGGACCTTGAGTCCATCAGGCGTGCGGCGACCGAGATCTTCTGGCTCAACGAGAGCATCCTGCCGGTGGTCTCCGCGCTGCGGCAGACGCGCCGGCGGATGGGGATCTTGTCGAACACCTGCATTACGCACCTGGAGTACTGCCGCCGGCGTTTCCGCGTGGTCCGCGATTGTTTCGAGCTGGTCGTGGCGAGTTGCGAGGTGGGGATGCTCAAGCCGGAGCCGGGGATTTATCGGTGCGCGGCCGAGCGAGCCGGCGTCGCGCCCGAAGAGGTGTTTTTCACCGACGACATCGCCGCGAACGTCGAAGCGGCCAGGGCCGCGGGGTTCGACGCCGTGCGGTTCACCTCGGCGCGGCAGCTTGCCGCGGAGCTGCACAAGCGCAAAATACCGATGAACCTGTGAGGGAGACCACGATGCGCCCGCGTCTGACTGCTGCCGTGCTTCTGGCGATCACCTGCTCGTGCTCGGCCGGCGAGATTCGTTTCCAGACGAAACGCTTTTCGGCTGTGGTGGGCGCTGACGCTGTCTGGCGAGAGCTGATTGAAACCGGGTCGGGCCAATCGCTGCTCGCCCGCAACACGCCGATCGCGCTCGTGCAAGTGGGCGGCCGGACGTGCGCGGCCAACTCGGCAGCGTTTGCAGGCGATCGGCTCAGCGTCGGCTTCTCCGGCGCCGACACCCGGCTTGAATACGCGATCGAGCAGCCGCCGGATTGGGTCACGTTTCGGCTCAGCCGGATCACTGGGACGCGTCCGGAGCGGGTTACGCTGCTGCAAATAGCGGTCACGCCGACCGAGCACGTTGGCCCGCGTTTGAACGGGGCTTGGAATGACCGGGCGGCGGTGGTGCTGATGGGCACGGGCCGCCAGACCTTGGGCCGGCCGGCGCGGCGCGAGGGTTGGACGGACCTTGCTGCGGTCGCCCAGGACGCGCCCGGCCCGAGGCTCGAACAGTCGGCCGCCGCCCTGATCGTTGCGCCGCTGGCGCAGATTCGCGGAGTGCTCGCCGACCTGGCGGCCGCCTACAAGCTGCCCACCAACGTGGCCGAAGACGGCACGCCGTCGAAAGACACGGCCGCCGCTCGCGGGTCGTACTGGTTTCTCAGCTTCGCGGAGGCGGAAGTCGACCGGGTGATCGAGTATTGCCGCAAGACCGGTTTCCAGCAGGTCATGCTGAGTTCCGACGCGTGGTGCACCAGCCCCGGCCATTACACGTTCAACACCAATCGCTATCCCGGCGGGCTGGAGAGCCTGCGGCGGACCGTTGCCAGGCTGCACGAGGCGGGAATCCTCGTTGGCATGCACGCGTTCGTCTCGAAAATATCGAAACGCGGCGCGTATGTATCGCCCGTCCCGGACCGCCGGCTGCTTGCCGATCGGACTGCCGTCTTGGCCGGCGATCTCTCGGCGGGCGATGCGGCGATTCTCACCAAGAGCGATCTGCGGGAGTGGCCCGGCAGCCCCGTCGCCAGGCAGAAGGTCTGGGAGGGAGGGGTCGAGAAGCACCAGGAGGTGGCGATCGGCGATGAGATCGTCCGCTACGAGTCGATCGGCCCGGAGGGCCGCTGGGACACGTTCCTCGGCTGCCGCCGCGGCGCCTGGGGAACCAGGGCCGCTGCGCACGAGGCGGGCGATGAGTGCCGCCACCTGGCCGTCGACGGCTGCATCGACGGCTACATCATCGACCAGGAAACGGACCTCCTGGATGAAGTCGCCGGCCGGCTGGCCGACATTTTCAACGCCTGCGACTTCGACATGGTTTACTTCGACGGGTGCGAAGACGTGGATCGGAGGCGATTCGACTATTATGCAGCCAACTTCCAGGCGGTGGCGATGAGCAAGTTCAAGAAGCGGCCGCTGATCCACAAGGGGGGAGGTTTTCATCACAACCTCTGGCACTCGTTTACCAGCAGCGCCACGATCGACCAGTATCCGGGCACCTACCTGGCCTACCTCCGCGCCGGCGGCCAGATCGATCAGTGGCCCACGTGCAAGGACCATATCGACCGGACGGCCGAACGGGTGGCCGCCTGCCACGACGACCTGATTCCCGGTGAACTGGGGTGGTTCGGCATCAACCCGGCCGACGGCGAGTACGACGGCCTGCAATACGACGAGGTCGAGTACTTGATGTGCAAGTCGCTGGCCCACGACGCGCCGATCTCGCTGCAAACGAGCTTCGCGCGAATGGAGCAGCACCCCTTGACCGAAGACATCCTGGCGATGATCCAGCGCTACGAGGCCCTCCGCCATCACCAATACGGCCGCGCGCCGATTGCCGGAATGAAACGCATCAGCGCCGAGGAAATCGAGCGGCTGAAGCAGGCCGGGAAGGATTTCATCATCGACACCGATCTCTGGGACGCCCCCTTGCCGGTGGAGACGGCGGCGGTCGTGCTGCCGGAGTCGCGCGAGGTTCGCATCTACCTCGGCCAGGCCGGCGACGCGACGATAGCAGCCGCCTGGCACTGCCGGGGGCGCGACGGCCAACTGACGTTCGACGGATCGCTGTTGCCGGATACGGCCGCCATCGAGTCTCGTTTGTTCGGCGGGAGCGATCGGCAGTCGATGGTCCACAAGGCCGAAGGGGGCCGGTTCGTCCTGCCGGTCGACCACCGCTACCGCAGATTCGTGTTTCGCGGCGCCGCGGCGGCCGCGGTGCGCGTGGCCCTCCAGTCGGCGACCTTCAAGGTCCGGCCGCCGGAGCGGATATGGGTCCAGGCCGAAGACTATGCCGGTCGTGCGGGCGCGATGACCAAGGGCTCGGCGGCGGGGATCGAGGACGCCGGTGCGTCGGGCGATTTCATCGTCTGTGCGGGCAAGATCGATCGTAGCGCCGAGGCGCCGTCGTATTGCGAGTACCGCGTGCGAATTCCGAAGAAGGGCGTCTGGACGGTCTGG
>JAMOAF010000844.1 GCA_023621895.1 Planctomycetota bacterium | reverse complement strand
AAGTTTCGCCATTGTGTTTTCCTTTGACACACTGCCAAGCGTTGGCTGAAACAGCTACTACCGAACTACCACATTCGCGACCCCGGGGACAGCGCTTGAGTCGTGACACATCCGTCAAGAGTTGACCGCGGTTCCCCAGTTCCTGTTTCAAACCGATTCAAGCGGCTGCCAGCGCCCCTTGTCTACGAGCGGCAGTTCACACCGGCAACGACAACCGATGGCACCGGCCACGATTCGCCCGCGGCGCGCGACGACACGCACAACCGGCGGAAAAGCGCGGCTGCGAACGACTCCCAGGTATCGCGATTGAGAATTGAGAAGAGAAGAAATGGGGAGCCGCTCGCTGACGGACTACCGAGCATTATCTGTTGCAGCCGAGCGCTTGGCAATAACGCGTTTGGAGGGTGTGACAATTGTATTGTCAATAATCGCGGTGTCAATATAACATACTACTAACCACTGACTTACACACGCCAGCCCAGAGGCACTCTCCTGGCAGCGAGATCGTCAGGCCACGGATCGAACACGGATCAAACACAGGAAGACGGCGGAACGGCGCACTCGAATCCCCGTCCGCATCGCGCGTGCTTTTCCGTGTTCGCTCCGTGTTTCATCCGTGGCCCGCCTCTCGCCTTACCGGCGGGATTCTCCTCTGCAATTCCTTGCGGCGCCCTCGCTGAAGAAGGTGCGGAGTGGCATCGCGGGCCAAACGCGGGGCAGGCCGCACGGCGATCGCCGGGTGGCGGCGGGGCGAGCGGCTGCGGAGGTTCCCAAGCTGGAGCTTGGGAACCAGAAATCCGCTTGGGAACCAGAAATCCGCTTGGGAACCAGAAATCCGCTTGGGAACCAGAAGTGCGCGTGGGAACCAGAAGTGCGCGTGGGAACCAGAAGTGCGCGTGGGAACCAGAAGTGCGCGTGGGAACCAGAAGTGCGCTGTGGAAGTCAGAAGCGGGACTCAGCGACGCGTACCGGAACGTCATTCCGCCCCTTGCCTGGCGAGTCGGGAAGCGAGGCGAGCAGTCTGCCGTTGGGGAATCAGACCCGAGCAAGAGCTTGATCGTCTTGAGGAATAACGACTTACGGACAACGCGACCGGCTCCGCGGGGATTGACGGGCGGTTGCAAAAACCGGAGCTGCGGGTTATCTTCGTCGAGATAGTCCACCTCGGAGGGAATCGCGATGCGGCTCGTGCTGCTGGGCACCACTGGTTATCACCCCAATGAGAACGGCCACACGCCGTGCATGCTTTTGCCCGAGGCGGGCGTGATGTTCGACGCGGGCACGGCGATGTTTCGCGCGCCGCGCCTGCTGGCGACCCCGACCCTCGACATTTTCCTTTCCCACGCCCACCTCGATCACGCGATCGGTCTGACCTACCTGTTCAGCGTCATCCACCAGCATCCGCTCGAGCGGGTTCGCGTGTTCGGCGAGGCGGAGAAACTCGCGGCCATCGAGGAGCACCTGTTTTCGGAATTTCTCTTTCCCGCCCGGCCGCCAATGGAATTCTGCCCGGTCGAAGCGGGCGAGGCGGTGGCGCTGGCGGGCGGCGGCCGGATGATCCATTTTCCGCTGGCGCACGTGGGCGGCACGATCGGGTTCCGCGCCGACTGGCCCGGCCACTCGATGGCCTACGTGACCGACACGACGGCCGACGCCCGCGCGGCTTACGTCGAGCAAATCCGCGGCGCGGACCTGCTCGTCCACGAGTGCTATTTTCCCGACGGCTGGGAGGAGTGGGCGGCGAAGACCGGCCACAGTTGCGTAACGCCGGTGGCAGAGGTGGCCCGGGCGGCGGGAGTCGGCCGGCTGGTGCTCGTCCACGTCAACCCGCTGGCGACCGGCGACGACCCGATCGGGCTGGGCGCCGCCCGAGCGGTGTTTCCCGCAACCGAGTTGGGAACGGACATGATGGAGATCGAGTTCTGACGACGCGCGGTAGGGTGGTGCAGAGCGGCCCAACCCGAACTGCCCCGACCCGACGCTCCCGCTGCCGGGCGCCAGACGATTCCACGCAATCAAAACGCCAGCGCCGCCCCACCGCCGGCTAATCGACCGGTGTCACGCCGGACCGTTCGGAATGCAATGCGCGGCGTGATCCTTGCGAACGATGTCCGCCCCGAGCGCGGCCAGCTTGCGGTCGAGTCGCTCGTAGCCGCGCTCCAGGTGGTTTACCCCGTGGACGACGGTTTTCCCCTTGGCGGCCAGGCCGGCCAGCACCAGCGCCGCCCCCGCCCTCAGATCGGTTGCCGCGACCGGCGCGCCGGAAAGCCGGCAGGGACCGCGGACGACCGCGCCGGCGGCCCCGGCGGCCACGTCCGCGCCGAGGCGGCGCAATTCGGCAAGATGGAGAAATCGCTGGGGGAAGACCGCGTCGGCAACTCGGCTTTGGCCTCGTGCAAGGCAGAGCAGGGCCGTGAACTGGGCCTGAAGATCCGTGGGAAATCCCGGGTAGGGCGTTGCGGTGATCCGCAGCGGCCGCGGCAATCGCTCGGCCAGGAGCGACACTCGATCGTCTCCGATTGCCAACTCCATTCCCGCCTGATCGAGCCGCTCGAAGACGGCGCTCAGATCGCCCGGAACAATCTTCTCGACCGACACGCGTCCGCCGGTGATCGCGCCGGCCAGCAGGAGCGTGGCCGCTTCAATCCGGTCGGCGGTCACGCGGTAGGCCGCCCCGCCGAGCTGATCGACGCCGCGGATCGTCACGGTCGAACTGCCCAGCCCCTCGATGTCCGCGCCGAGGCGGTTAAGGAACCGACCGAGGTCGACGATTTCCGGCTCGCGGGCCGCATGGAGAATCGTGGTCGTTCCGCGGGCGAGTGTGGCGGCGCTCATCACGTTGGCGGTTCCGGTCACGGTCGATCCGGCGGGGCCGGCCAGGTCGATCTTCGCCCCGCGGAGCCGTGCGGCTCGGGCGACGACGTTGCCGTTGCGGATCGAGAGGTCCGCCCCCAGGGCGGCGAGTCCCTTGAGATGGAGATCGACCGGCCGCGGGCCGATCCGGCATCCGCCCGGCAGCGCTACGACCGCGCGGCCGCGACGGGCAAGCAGCGGGCCGAGAACGCAGAAGCTGGCCCTCATGCGGCGAACATGGGTGTAACCGGCCTGGAACGGCGCGCTGTCGCGAGGCGCGATCCGGATCGCGTCCCCGTCGCGGCCGACGTCCATTCCCAGGCATCGGAGCACGGCCGCAAGGCTGTCGACGTCGGCAAGATGAGGGACGCGGCGGAGCCGCACGGCGGAATCGGCCAACAGGGAGGCGGCCATGATGGGAAGGGCGGCGTTCTTCGAGCCGCTCGCCTCGACGGTCCCCTCCAGGGGCCGGCCGCCGGTGATGTGCAGATACCCCCTCCGCATCTCGCTCCTTCGCCGCGGAAAGACGACTCCGTTGCGCCCGTGCCGGTCTGGCGTCCGCGCGCGTTTCCTAACGCTTCGACAACATGCCAAAGGTGATCCCGCCAGCCACGAGCCCGACCACCACGCCGACCGCGATCACCCGGATGGCGCTGACCGGCGCAACGCCCGCCGCCAGGTACTGGGCGCCCACCGCGAGCACCACGCCGATATTGAAGCCCATGATCGTCCCCATCAGCCTGCGCTTGGCGAATTCCTCGGCCGAAAGCGGCTCGCCGGCGGGCTTCTCCTTGGCGGGGGCGGCGGCTTTTGCCGGCTCCGCCTTCTTGGCTTTCTTGACGGGAACCATCTCCGGCGCGTCGCGGGAGAAGAACTGCGCGATCGCCTCGTTGATCTGGGCCGGCGTGCAGAGCACGGTGCGGACCGGCATCTCCATCCGCAGCCGGAGTTCTTCCTCGACGTCGGGAATCAGCGGGGAAGGAGACGCCATCAGAAGCTGCTGCCCATCGGCCATCACCGGGACGCACGAGTGCTGCCGGGCCAGGGTCGGGGGGATCATCTGGGCAAGCTGCGCGTCGACGCCGAGGTCGTTCAAATCGAGGTAGGGCAAGCCGATCGACTCCGCATAGGTCATCATCACCACTTCGGGCGTGGCCAGCTTCTGCTGCATCACGGCCTGGTGGATGTCGAGCCCGACGGCCTCGGCAAAGCTGCGGGCCTTCTCGAGCTGGGCCTGGTCGACCACCTTGTTGCCCAGCAGAATCTCTTCAAAGGTCCGCCGGCGTCCTTCGACCTCGACCTTGCGGCCGAGCGACGCGTCGTACTCGCGTTTCCGCTGCGTGTCCGTCAGGCAGAGCATCGCCTTGGCCAGTTGATTCAGCAGCGACTGGGACTGCTCGCTGAACTCGCCCGTGGCGTACTTGCGCACGTGCTCGTTCATCTTGCGATAGTGGGCGCGGATCTTGTCCGCCGTGTCTTCAAACATCTCCAGCCGCAGCAACTGGTAGTGGTTCAGCGGCCTGACGGTCTCCGTGATGCCGAGCCAGTCGCGATACACGTCGAGCTGTTTTTCCATGGTCTGCCTCGATTCGACTTCCGCTTGATTTCTATCTAAAAAGCTCTTCCAATCCCTTCAGTTCGGGGTCTTCCGATCCAGCCGGTTTCTTCTTGGGAGTGGCGGCGGCCGGTTTCTTCTCAGGGGTGGCGGCGGCCGGTTTCTTCTCGGGGGTGGCGGCGGCCGGTTTCTTCTCGGGGGTGGCGGCGGCCGGCTCCCCGGCACTCTCCGCGGCCTTCTTCTCCGTGCTTTCTTGTGCGGCTTTTTTCGTGGTTTCCGCAGTCTTCTCCCCGGCGTCGGCCGTTTTCTGGACTGTCTCGGCGGCTTTCTCCCCAGGGTCGGCGGCAACCTCCACCGCGCCGCCGGCTTGCTTCAATCCCGCGGCAACGGCGAACAGGAGGTTCTCGAACTGAGGGGACTGCCCCTGCCGGGTCCGCAGCTCGAGTGTGTATCGCCGGCCGGCGAGCACGCCGCTCCAAAACAATCGGTCCAGAACCTGGTCGATCGATTTTGGGTCTTTCCCGTGTTTCAAGTAGATCGCTCCCACCCGGCTGCCGATCGCAACCGGTTTGGCGCCTGCCGGGGCGACCTGTTGGGCAAAGCGGGCGACCGTCTCCGTGGTCAGTGCTTCCTCCGCATAGTCCTCGGCGGTGATGAGGATCATCGGATAGAGTTCTTTGTCGCTGCCCTGGAATCGGACCACATAGTCGCCATACCGCGGCGCCACGCGCCACCCTGCCGGCCCGGCGATCTCAACCCGGCCACTGTCCAGGGGAGGCTCGTACTGCCGCAACGGGGGCAGACCGGCCACGTCAATTCGCCGGATCGATGCGCCCGGCGGCGGTGGCTGCTCGGGCTTGCCGCACCCCGAACCGCAAAACCCCGCCACGCCAAGCACCGCAACCATTACCGTTCGGTACGTTTTCCGCAAAAAGCAGACAACCAGCGCCGCGCGGGAGCGGCTCGAGGAGTCTGCATCTGGAAGGGGAAACATGGTCTACACCGAAATCAGGGTTTGCCGCGTCGCGAAAAGACCACCCCTTGCCCCCGGACCCTCTGCCGTTCACCCACGGAACGCTTGGGAATTCGCTGCGGGAAAATGCCAAGCCCCAGCTCTCTTACGACCCCAAGAGTACTCAACCATCCGCCGCGCCGTCAAGCGTGGCACTCACCCGCCCATTTCGCCGTCTCTGAAGGGCAACCGATCCTGGCAACCGATCGAAGCGGCGCCGCCAGCCTTGCATCGCCGAGCGGCGCGCAGCAGCGAGTTTAGCCTTTACCGGTTTATCGCGCCGCCGGGTGCGATGGCAGCTTACTCCTCAATCACTTTCTTGACGATCTGGATGAAATGCGGAGACTTCTTCGATTCGCTCAACTCCTCGGCTTTCTTTTGGGCCTCCTTCTTCTGGGCGTACTCAAACATCGCAACCGGCGTTAGCGACTGGCTGAACACGCCCCAAAACGCCTTTAGACGCACCTCCTTGGTGACCTTCGCTCGACTCTTGCGCTTCGTCGTCTTGGCGGCCTTGGTCGCCGGAGAGGCGGCTTTCTTTGCGACTCCGAGCCGCTCGGCAGCTTCGGCCTCTTCGCGTAACTCTCTTCTATTAACGACTTTGCGCGCCATCATCATCCCTCGGGTGTGCGTGCGCCGGGATCGGCCGAGGGCAGCCAGCGCGGCTGTCCACTCCAGCGCAATCCAACGGCCGGCAAGACCCTGATTTTAATGCATTTTCTGTTCCATGACCAGACGGACGCGCATCAACCCGCCCGGCAGGGGGGCGCATAGGTCGTTAACCCGACGCGCGAGCGAGGATGGCTTCCGACCCGACGCGCGAGCGAGGATGGCCAGCCAGCTTGGCCTCGCTTACGCGTCGGGTTACATGGCGGCCTCGCTTACGCGTCGGGTTACATGGCGGCCTCGCTTACGCGTCGGGTTAGGATGGCGGCCTCGCTTACGCGTCGGGTTACAAGGCGGCCTCGCTTACGCGTCGGGTTAGGATGGCGCGCACTATCGCGAAATCCCTGGCTCGTGGATAAGGCGGGTTAAGCTCCGTGTTCCTGCCGCGACGGGCTGGCCGGGGGCGGTTCCCACTTCGGGAAGACCACGCCTGGCGGGCGCCTCGCCAGCAGAATCCAGAGGATGGCGGCGACCGCGAGCAGCACGAGGCTCACGTTTTGAGAGATTGTCAAGCCGGTGCCGAGAACCGCTCCTTCGTCGTTGCGGATCACCTCGATGATGAACCGCGTGAGCGGGTAGACCGTCAAGAACAGGGCGAACACCTCGCCGTCGCGGCGGCGAAACGGCGCGTAGGCCACCAGGAGCAGGCAGATCACCAGCGCATTGATGGCGGCATAGATCTGGGTGGGGTGGACGGGCGCGGCCCGCGCCTCCGTTTCGGCGGCCCAATGAACCTTTGGCCCTCCGACCACCTCGACCGACACTTCGCCCCTCGCCCGGCCGGCGTGGGCGAGCACCCACAAGGCCTCCGCGCTGGTTTGCACCGGCTGGCCGTTGACCGCCGCCAACCGCATGTCTTTTTCGATCCCATGCCGCTGGGCAGGCGATCCCGGCGCCACCGCGCTGACGATCGGCGGAGCGGCGGGATCAGCGCCGAGTTTGATCCCCTCGATGAATATCTCGCCGCGGCGCATCTGGTGCACGTAGACCGGGCTGCCCGCCGGAAACTCGAC
>JAMOAF010000919.1 GCA_023621895.1 Planctomycetota bacterium | reverse complement strand
GCTGAAAAGTCGACTCTGCAAGTTGAGATCACGGAAGCCAACACGGCGTACGAGTTGAAACTGGACTAGCGGCGCGGCTCCAACGCGCCCCGACCGCCACAGGGACCCGCCAATGATGAGCAACGTCAAGTCACTCCCACACCTCGCGGCAAGGCTAGCGCTGGTTTGCCTCTTGATTGGGTTGTGTTCTTCCCCAGCGCCGGCACTCCTTGCCGCCGACGGTTCGGAAGGCAAGGGCAATCAGCGGAAAACGACCGTTTCCCTCAACGGCCAGGCCGTTTTCCCCTCGCACGGGACCGTGGCCGGACTATGGTCTTACGCCCGCTCCGCCGATGGGCCGCAGATGCTGCTCCTCGGACATCCGGCGACCGGCACGGGCCCCGACTACCGTGCGGTTCTCGACTTGAGCGCCGGCGATCGGATTCAGCTTGCCCTGCCTGCTCCCAGCGGGCCGGGCAGGCTGGAGGTTCGCGCAACCCCCCTGGCCGGTGACCGGCCAGGTGCCGGAAAAGCAGTCGTCCGCTTCAGCAGGTTG
Organism: Planctomycetota bacterium; assembly: GCA_023621895.1. Classification (GTDB taxonomy): domain Bacteria; phylum Planctomycetota; class Planctomycetia; order Pirellulales; family Thermoguttaceae; genus JAAYCB01. Next base: position 6,568 of record JAMOAF010000919.1, on the reverse strand, counting down.
GACCCGCCTGGGGCCGCCTTCCATCAATTCGAGGTCGCATCAAGCGCCGTCACCGCCACGAGTCCGGCGGCGATCGAGCCGGGCGGGCTAGCGATCGAGGTTGCCGCCGAAGGGGGACCGATCTCGCTGCAATTGGACCGGCTGGTTTGGAAGACGGGCGCGGCGGCGGTCCCGCTTTCCCTCGATCCAGTCCGGCGGCCCTGGTCGTTGGAGCCGACCGAGTGTTCCCCGAACCTGCGCGCGGCCCTGGTCGACGCGATGATTCAGTGGGACTGGAGAATGCAGGACGGGATCGGAGCGCCAAAAGAGCCGCGCTCATTCGCCGAAGCGGTTCATAAACGAATCCCGCAGATCGACCAGCTCGTCGGCGACCTGCGCCGGAAGAAGGTCGATCTGGGCGCGCTGGCCGAGCGGTGGACGGCCCTCAAGGCGCGGATCGCGGCCGCCGGCCAGCGCGAGCCGCTGGACTGGGAGCGGACCTGGACCGAGGTGCACCAGGTTCGCCGCGCCCTGGTCCTGAAGAACTCGCTGTTCGACGTCGGCCCGCTCCTGCTGGTGAAACACGTCCCTTCGGCGATGAGCCACCAACTGACCCAGGTCTACGGTTACGCGGCGCGTCCGGGCGGCGGGATTTTTGTCCTCGACGAGCCGGGCAAGTCGATGAACGCGCGATCGTTGACGGCAGGGCGGTTTCCGGCGGGTAATTTCATGCATTCGGACGTCTCGTTCGATGGCAAGCGAATCTACTTCGCGTTCTGCGAAGCGGAGCGTTCGCCCGAGCGCTGGCGCGATCCGGCGACCATGAACCGGTACTATCACATTTACGAAATGCCGGCCGATGGAAGCAGCGTCAAGAAACTGACCGGCGGCAGTTTCGATCACTTCAACCCGACCTGCTTCCCCGACGGCCGGATGATGCTCGTCTCGACTCGGCGGGGCGGCTACCACCGTTGTGGAGGCGGCCCCTGTTACGTTTACACGCTGACTCTGATGGAGCCCGGCGGATCGTCCGGCGCCGCGCGTGAGGAAGCGATCTATCCGGTCTCGTTCCACGAAACGAACGAATGGGATCCGGCGATCCTGAATAACGGGCGGATTCTCTACACGCGCTGGGACTACGTCGACCGCGACGCCGTCTTCTATCAGAACCTCTGGACGGTCCGCCCGGACGGGACGGACGTACGGATCTACTTCGGCAACAACACGTTCGCCCCGAACGGCATTTGGGAATCCTGCGCGGTTCCGGGCACGGAGAAGGTCGTTGCGATCGCCGGACCGCACCATGGCATGAGCGGCGGGTCGGTGATCCTGCTCGACACCGCCAAGGGGGTCGACGGCGCGGCGCCGATCACCCGCCTTACGCCGGACGTTCGCTTCCCGGAGGCGGAAGTGCCGTTGCGGCACGGCATCGCCCTGCCGGGTCCGACGGACTTCGATTCCGACTCGGGGCGCTATTGGAACGCCAACCGGGCAGATCGGCCCGCCGAGCGGGTGAACGAAGCGCCGGAGGAAGAGCTCCGCTGGGGCGGCCACTGCTACCGGAGCCCCTACCCGCTCACGGAAGACTACTGGATCGTCTCGTACAGCTTCGATCGTCTGATCGGCGAGCCGGGGCCGAACCTCCCGAACATGTTTGGGGTCTACTTCGCCGATCGGTTCGGGAATAAGGAGCTGATCTACCGCGATCCCAACATTTCGAGCCAATGGGCCAAGCCGCTCCGCCCGCGCGTGGCGCCGTTTGCATTGCGAGAGAACCTGCCTCCGCGCAGCGCGCCGCGGGAGCAGGCGGGGGGCAAAGGAACCGGAACGTTCTATCTGCAAAACGTCTACGAAAGCTGGCCGGAACTGCCCGCCGGCGACGAGGACCGGATCACGCACCTGCGGATCGTCCAGGTCCTGCCGAAGACGACGCCGAATGCGAATAATCCGAAAGTCGGCGAAGCCAACGCCTCGCCGGGCAAGCAGGTGCTTGGCACGGTGCCGGTCGAAAAGGATGGATCGGCCTACTTCGTCGCCCCCGCGAAGATCCCGATGCTGTTCCAAGCGCTCGACGCGCGGGGCCGCGCCGTGCAGACCATGCGAAGCCTGACCTACTTGCAGCCCGGCGAACAGGCAAGCTGCGTCGGTTGCCACGAGAAACGGACGCAGGCGTTTTCCGCAAGCGCCCCGGGACTGGCCCTCAACGGCGCCCCGGCCGGCATCAAACCCGGACCGGACGGCTCGAATCCAATGAGCTACCCGATCCTCGTCCAGCCCGTCCTGGATCGGCTTTGCGTGTCCTGCCACAATCCCGACAAGCCGGAGGGAGGCGTCCTGCTGACCGCCGCGCCGGAGAGCCAGTTCTCTCAGTCATACAATGCCCTCGTCAAGCGGGTCGCATACACGGCATGGGGAATGCCGAATGGAAATCTCGAGCCGCTGACCCGCCCGGGAGTCTTCGGAGCGCGCGCCAGCGCGCTAATGAAGATGCTGGAGCAAGGGCACGAAGGCGTCGTCCTCACCGACGACGATTGGGAACGGATCAACACCTGGATCGACTCGAATGCCCTGTTCTACGGTTCATTCGACCCCGCCGATCAGGCCCGCCAGCTCCGCGGGGAGCGGATCGCGGGCCCACCGCTCGAATAGATGGAAAAACGGAGAAAATGCGATACCGCAAGATTGGCAGCACCCAGATCGAGGCCTCGGTGATCGGGTTTGGAACGTGGGGCATCGGCGGCTGGATGTGGGGAGGCGTCCGGGAAGCGGATTCGATCCGCGCCATCCACGCCGCCCGGGAACACGGCATCAACCTGGTCGATACCGCGCCGATGTACGGGTTGGGCCGCGCGGAAGAGCTGGTCGGCAAGGCGATCCGCGGCCGCCGCGGCGAGTTCGTGATCGCCAGCAAGTGCGGCATCCCCTGGGATTCGAAAGACTGGCCGGCCGGCAAGGGAAACTTCCATTTTCACGCCAACGATGAAGGGCTCAGCTCGGCGGAATCGAAGTACCGCTTCTATCGCTACTTGAATCCCGATTCGATCAAGCGCGAGGTCGAAGACAGCCTGCGGCGGCTCGGCACCGACTATCTCGACATCCTCCTGACCCACGCCCAGGAAGACACGACGCCGATCGCCGACACGATGGGCGCATTGGAAGAGCTTCGCGCCGCTGGAAAGGTCCGCGCGGTGGGGTGCTCCAACGTTTCGCTCGGCCAACTGCACGAGTACTGCCGTGCGGGAACGTTGGACGTCGACCAGGAACGTTTCAACTTGATCGACCAGCATGTCCGCCAGGCGGGGATCATCGACTCGTGCGAAAAGATGCGAGTCAGCTTTTTCGCGTATTCTCCGCTCGAACATGGCCTGTTGAGCGGCAAACTGCGGCCGGATCAAGAGTACCCGGAGCACGATTTTCGGCGTACGAGCCGCCAGTTCTCCCCGCAGTCCGTCCGGCGGATGAACGACGCGCTCGCCCGATTGCGGCCGCTGGCCGAGAAATACGCGGCGACGGTTGCTCAAGTCATCGTCGCCTGGACCATCGCCCAAACGGAGCGCTGCCATGCGCTGTGTGGCATTCGCAGCGAGGCCCACGTTGGCGAAAACGCGGTTGCGGGGGATATCGTTCTCGATCCGGACGACTGCCGCAAGATTGAAGAGGTCGCGCAACAGGGTAAGATCGTACTATCCGCGCCAAAAGGAGTCGACGCCTATATTGATTCCGCGCCTTAGTTTTGCCGCCAATCGTTCAACGGGACTCTTGCGCCCGGGACAGTCTGGCGTGTCAAGGGCCACGCGCGGCTTGAATGACTTCAAACAAGAACGAGTGAGACTGATTTCATGAGACGCATCTCCCCGCAACAGATCGTTTTTCTCTCGGTGTTCGCCGGCCTGGCCGTCTTGGGAAGCGGTGTGGACAGGCGCGCTGGCGCGGCGGAGTCTTCACGCTACGCTCCCCCGATCCTCTTGCCGGACTCCTGCAATACGCCCGACGGCCTGGAGCTCCTCCCCGACGGCAGCCTCCTGCTCGCCGCGCCGAACTTCACGGACGACTCGTCTCCCGGCGTGATCCTGAAGATCACGCCCGGCAATCAGGTTGAGCATTACTATTTTCCCGCCACGCATCCGGAATCGAAGAAGGTGCATCCCATGGGGATTCGCGCCGCGCGCAGCGGCGATCTTTACGTCGCCGATTGCCAGATCGGGATCCCCGCCGGCGGCTCGCGTCTTCTGCGGATCGCCGTTCGCGATGGAAAGCCGGTGAGAACGATCGGTGTCGCGACGGGGCTGAACGTGGCCAATGGCGTGGCGATTCGGGATGGCCACGTGTATCTGACGGATTCGAATATCGGCCCGCGCGGCGATCGGACGCTGAGCGCCGTTTTCCGATTCCGGCTTGACGAGCACGACGTCGTGATGCAGCGCCCTTTGAGCGGCGACCCGCATTGCATCGCGGTCTTTGAAACGAAGAGCCGCGAGATTCCCGTCGGCGCGGACGGGATCGCCTTCGACCGTCATGGCAACCTCTTCGTGGCCAACTGCGGGGACGCGTTTCTCTACAAGTTGGTCTTCGGCGCGCAGGGAAAGTTGGCCTCGGTCAGCGAGTTCGCCCGCCATCCGGAGATGCGGTCGGCCGACGGTCTTTCCTACGACCCGCGCACGGATACGATCTACGTTGCCGATGTTCTCAAGAATGCGATTTTCACGGTCAGCCTTGCGGGCGACGTGCGGCTGCTCTGCGCGAACGGCGATACGGATGGCGCCGACGGTTCCATGGATGGGCCGAGCGAGGCGATCGTGCGCGGTTCGGAATTGATCATCTCGAATTTCGATCGAGTGTTTCCCGGGTCGGTCAACACGGAGTCCGGCAAGCCGCATACCCTTTCCGTTTTCCCCTTGGTGACGAAGGGTCCGTGACTTCTCCCGGCCGCCGTGGTGTCCCGCTGAAAGAGGAGGACAGCCATGCGAGCCCAGTCCGTTCTGTTGCCGGGGGTCATCCTGACCCTTGTCTTCTCGATCCCTCTCCACCCGGCGGCTGCCGCCGAGCCACCGCAGGTCCAATACCTTGGAGACGATCTTGCCGATCGGATCAGCGACGTGATCCAGGGGTGGGGCGAGTTGGGGTTCAACACCGCCGTCCGCCCGGCCACCAAGCCGGCGACTAAGCTGCAAATCGGTGACAAGGAATACGCGCGGGGGCTGGGAAGCCATGCCAACGGCGAGATCACTGTTGACTTGGGGGGCCAGTTCAAGACTTTCCAGGCAGAGATCGGCATTCAGAGGCAACCGCAGCAAGGGGAAGGCACGGTGGTCTTCCAGGTCTTCGTCGACGACGAGAAGCGGTTCGACAGCGGCGTGGTCACGCAAGCCAATCCACCCCAGCTCGTCACGATCCCCGTCGAAGGGGCCGAGGAGCTGCGGCTTGTGGTTACCGATGCCGGGGATGGGATCACTTGCGACTGCGCCAACTGGGCCGAGGCCCGGCTGATTCGCGATCCCGCGGCGCGGCCTCAGCCGCCACGGGCCCGCGTGGACGTGGCCCGATTCGCCCGGATCGTCACCTGGGACCCGGCGCGGACCACCGGAACCGCGGCCGGGCGGACCGAAGAATTTCCTGCCGAAGACCTGTTCCTGGAGACGGAAGTTGTCCCGGCGGCCGGTGGCGCCTACACGGTGCCCGTCGGCGCCGACGGGTTGGGCTGCATCGGCCTGCGATGGTACGAACTCCGCAGCCCGCGGCAGCTCTTCCTCGAACCGGCCGAGCCGGCGGCGTTCCCCGCCGCCGATGCGGTCCGGCTGGAGTATTGGACGGGCCAGTCGGCCTGGCAGGGCGAGTGGAAGCCGCTGGAGGCGACCGTCGAACGGGCCGAGGGCCGCTGGCTTTGGCAGGTCACGGCCAAGGACTTGACGCGGGGCACGCAAAAGGTCCGCTGGATCTTCCCGGCCGGCGGACGGCCGATCGTGCTCAAAAGCCTGTCGGCCTACACCCGCGCGTCGTGGAAGACGGTTGCGCTTCGCCTTCAGTCGCAGCACGCCTCGGCCGGCAAGCCGGTGAAGGTCCGAATCTACAACGGCTTGATTCTCGACCCGGCTGGGGAGGGTTCGCTGGAGTGCTCGTGGGACACCGCCGCGCCGCTTGCCTTGAAGGTCCGCGCCAGCTCGGCCAAGCGTTTCAAGGTCGACCGCACCGTCCTCCAGATCGAGCAGCCCGAGGGAACCGTGGCCGTGGCCGTTGAGGACGTGTCGGCCAACGGCGCGGTCTACGTGCCGCACGCGGGCCTGCTGGTCACCCGCGAGGCGGCTCCCGTGACGCTTGAGGCCCATCTGCGGGAAATCGCCGGGCGCACGACGGTGCTCGAGCAGGTCCGCGAGCTGCCCGACCAAAGTTACTCCCAGGCGATGGCAAAGACCCACAACCCGGTGCAGAACTTCGGGCCGATGCTTCTGTCTCTGGCCTGCGACAACCGCAAGTTCACCGTCCATCGCGAGGGGCCGGTTTGTTTCCACCTCGGCGACGCGCCCGACGGCCAATATCCATCGATCTCCTGGCGCCCCGGGCTCGAACTGAACACGCTGGATTGCCACCAGGT
>JAMOAF010000996.1 GCA_023621895.1 Planctomycetota bacterium | reverse complement strand
ACGGGAATGGAACAGGTCTCGCCTGGCAGCGTCAAGTATCTCCGCGTCGTCGAGTCGCCCGAAAAACGCTTCTGGACCGGACCGGCCTGGGACGGCGGCACGGGCCAGCAGGCGCCGGGCATGGCTTGGGACGACTTCAACAACAAGCGGATCCTCGGCACCGTGCCCGTCGACGACAGCGGCGCCGCCAGCTTTGCCGTCCCCGCCGACACCTTCGTCTACTTCCAGCTCCTTGACGAGCGAAGCATGATGGTCCAGTCGATGCGGAGCGGGACGATTGTCCGCCCCGGCGAAACGATCGGCTGCGTGGGTTGCCACGAAGATCGCCGCACGGCAGGCCGGGGAGAGTATAAGGCGGCCGGTGCGCCGCGGCAGGTGCACGAGATTCAACCATGGCATGGGCCGGCCCGGCTGTTCAGCTACACGGCTGAAGTGCAGCCGGTGTTCGACAAGCATTGCACCGGTTGCCACGATTATGGCCAGCAGGCCGGCGCAAAGCTAAACCTTGCGGGAGATCTCGGGCTGGTATTCAACACCTCCTATGTCGAGCTTCGCAGCAAGGGCTACGTCCGCGTGGTCGGTGCGGGGCCGACGGAGGTGCAGATGCCCAAAAGCTGGGGCTCCCACGCCAGCCCCTTGGCGAAGGTTCTTCTCGAGGGCCACGGGGATGTGGAAATCGACAAACGGGTGCGGCTCGATCCGGAATCACTCGACCGGATCATCACCTGGATCGATATCAACGCCCCCTACTATCCCGACTACGCCGGCGGGGCCTACCGCGACAACCCCTTTGGCCGGTCGCCCTTGTCGGTAAGCGAGGTGAATCGGCTGTGCGAGCTGGTGGGGGGAAAGGTCACCAACGGCCTGTTTCCCCACGTCAGCTTCACGCGGCCGGAATTGAGCCCTTGCCTGGCCGGGCTGGCCGAGCGGAACGCCGCTGCGCACCAAGAGGCGTTGGCGCTGGTCCGCTTGGGCCAGCAGCGGCTACAGGCGCAGCCCCGGCCCGACATGCCGGGATTCACGCTGGTCGACGCCGTCGAGATCGCGCGGGAGCAGAGGTACCGCGCACGCCTCGAACAGGAGTCGCGGATGCGGGCGGCAATCGCCCGCGGTGAGAAACTGCTGCCGGAAGGGGCGGGCGGCGACTGAGGAGCGGCAATTCTCCAGACATCGGCTCCCCGTGGGAACTCGTCGGCCGCTCGCTCTCGATTCCAACCGCCGAGGGTTTTCTGGGCGGTTCTGGAGTTGGTTCTACATCCCTTGTTCGTCGGCCGAGGGGCCGTAGAGGGCGGGCACCGGGACGCCGTTCAGCCGCAGGTAAACGCACAGGTGGGCACGGTGGTGAATCGCGTGGTTGAGGACGAAACTCCGCACAACTGCCGCCCGCGGCAACGTGAAGATCGTCTCTCCCCCTTTCAAGAGCGACCACGGCTTCATGAAATGCTCATCCGGCGCCGCGCTGATCGCGGCTCGAGCGGCCGCCACGTTCTTGTCGAACCGCGCGAGAATCTCTTGCCGCGACTGCGGCGCCGGTGTCCGGTGAGGCTCGCCGCCCGGCGGCGCCACGTCCAGCGAGTCGTGGTTCAGCGCCAGGTCGGCCCAGGTGGGAATCTCCGCCAAGTGCATTGCCACCCAGCCGATCGTGTTCGACTTCTCGTGGACTCTCCAATCCAGTTTGTCCTCGGGAATCCGCTCGAGGACCTTGCGGGTGTTGGCCATCTCTTGATCGAACTCCGGCAAGATCGCTTGGCTCTGGCTCACGGTTCTCTCCGATTGTCATGGGGTGCGCACGGGCGGCGACTCGCCGCGCGCGCCGCCGCCCATTGAAATGAAGTATAGGCAAGCCGAGAAAGAAAAGGTAGCATCCGCCAGGAGCCGGTGCGTCTTCCCGAGACCTCGCCTCGTCACGAAAACACTCCCATCGCTTGGTCTCTCGGAGCCCGAGCCCAGCGTCTTGGAGCGTCGCCGGTTACGTGGATGCCTCCGGCAACTCGGGCGGCTTGCTCTCGGTGAGTCTCAATGCCAGGTCCTTGACGCCTTTGAGGTCGAGCTTGCCGGTCCCGAGCAGGGGAAGCTCGTCGACGTGGAGAAAGCTGTCCTGCGAGGGAATCCACAGCGGCGGCACCCCGGCCTCGGCCAGCCGGCGGCAGATCTGGTCCGGCGCCAGACCGAGTTTCGTGTGCAGGACGACGAGCCGTTCGCCCTTTTTCTCATCCGGCACGCCCATGACGACCGCCCTCTGCTCTCCCTCGCCGTCGTCACCGAGAACCTCGCTGAGAGCCTCCTCGACGCGCAGGTGAGGCACCATTTCACCCGCGATTTTCGAGAATCGGCTCTGCCGGCCGGTAATGTAGATGAATCCGTCTTCGTCGAGCCTCGCGATGTCGCCCGTCGTGTACCAGCCGTCGCGGACCACCTGCGCGGTCAGCTCAGGCTGGCCGAGGTAGCCTTTCAAGACGTTGGGACCCTTGACCAGAAGCATCCCCGACTTGCCGGCGCCCAGGCTCTCGCCGGTCTCCAGGTCGACAACCTTGGCGGAGATGCCGGGCATCGGCTGCCCCACCGAGCCGATCCGGTTGCCTTGTTGAAAGTCGCTTACGAGCCGGGCATCGGGGATGTTCGTGCTCACGACCGGCGACAGTTCGGTCGTGCCGTAACCCTCGACGGGCAGCACGCCAAACTTGGCTTCGAAGGCGTCGGCCACCTCGCGGGGCAGCTTTTCGGCCCCCGTGATCACGACCTCGGTCTTGCTGAAGTCGCCGGGGTCGCAGCGGCGGATGTACGATCGCAAGAATGTCGGCGTCGCCACGAGGATCGTCACCCCATGCTCCCTCGAAAGCTTGCCGATCGGCCGGGCCTCCAGGGGGCTGTAGTGGTACACGCACTTCGGATCGAGCATCAGCACCGTCCAGAGCGTTACCGTGTAGCCGAACGAGTGGAAGAAGGGCAGAATGCCCATCAGGACATCCTTGGCGCTGATCTGGAGCACCTGGCAAAACCCGTCCACGTTGGAGCCGATGTTGTGGTGCGTCAGCATCGCTCCCTTCGGCAAGCCGGTCGAGCCGGATGTGAAGATCACCGTGAGCACGTCGTCGGGGTCGATCCGCGTCAGCCCGAGAATCCGCTCCAGGATGCACGCCGGCAGGAGCCACGTGGCGGCCGCGGCGGCCGCCTTGTCGCTTCGGCGTACCTTTTCCCGGAAGTCTTCCAGGAAGACGACCTGGGCGTCGAGGTTGAAGTCGAATTTTTCCATCACCTTCCGCGAGGTGAGCACTCGGCGGATGCCGGCGATCTTGAGGCACTCGTTCATGATCTCCGAGGAGACCGTGTAGTTGAGGTTCACGGCGACGCGGCGGTCGAGCGCCAGCGCCGCGTTGACCACCAGGCCGGCGACCGAGGGCGGCAGCAGCACGCCCACCGTGGACTCGTCGTCTTCGAGCACTTCGCGGCGCAGCAGCCGCCTGAGGGCCAGGGATCGCATCAGCAGCGATCCGCCGGTCAGCTCGGCGCCGGCCGAATCGGCGACCTTGGCGCGAAACAGATTCCTGCGGCAGGCGCGGAGCATCGCGCGGGGCGGAATCAGCGAACCTCTCTTGCCCTTCTGCATCGTCTGGTATCCCAATTCCTCGATGGCCAGCCGCACTTGTTGCTGATCGGTCAGATGCCGCATGGGGCTGCCGAAAACGACGGAAACCGGATAGGGAAACTTGCGGGGCCATTTCCAGAAGAACTTGCCGCGCTCGAAACTGAAAACACTCCCCCACAAGCCGCCTAAGTGGACGGGAATCACCGGCGCGCCGGTATCTCGCACAATGGAAAGGAAACCGCGGCGGAATCCCTGGAGCTGGCCGGTCCGGGTCAGCCCCCCCTCCGGAAAGACGCAAACCAGGCTCCCTTCGCGCAGCGCCTGCTGGGCCGCGCGGAGCGATTCGACCATCGATTTGCGGCCCGGCCGGATCGGAATCGCCCGGTAATCTCGCGCCAGGCGGCCAAACGGCCCCTTGATGTAATCGGCATGGGCGAGGAACCGGATTGACCGGGGACAGTGCAAAACAAGGAAAACCGTGTCGAGCCAGGTGACATGGTTGGCCACCAGCAGGGCGCCGCCCTCGGCGGGGATGTTCTCAATCCCCGCAACCTCCACTCGATAGAGAATCCTCACAATCATCCGCACGAGGACTCGGGCCATCGGGGTGAAGACCGCGTAGACGATGGCGCAGAAGACGGGCAGTGTCCCCAGGCCGGCCAGCAGCCAGACCAGGCGGCCGGACAGCCCCAGCACCTGGTCGCTCGCCAGCACGAGAAACAGCCCGGACGCGGAGATCATGCCCGTATAAGCCAGAAAATTGTAGGCGGCCAGAATCCGGCCGCGCTCGTGTGCCGGGCTGCGTTCTTGCAGGAACGACAGCAGCGGAATGTCGTACAGCCCGGCCGCCACGCCGAGCAGGAAGAGGAACAGGCAAGCCAGAAAATACGGCGATGAATTCCAGCTCCCCACCCCTTGGGGCGTCTGCGAGAGGACGATTCCCATCGCCGCAATTCCCAGCGCCCCGAGCGGCACGATGCCCAGCTCGACCTTGCCCGCCGACAGCAGCCCCGCCGCGAAACACCCCAGGCCGATCCCCAGCGTGAGCACGGCGAGCATCGGCCCGACCATGTCCTTGCCCGCCGCTCCGACCAGCTCTGGCACGGCGAAGTGAAAGACATTCGTTTGCGCCAGGACGCCGAGCGACCAGAAAAACGTGCTGCCCAGCGCGGCCCACATGAGCGGCCTCCGCGAGATCAACTCGCCCAGGTCGCGGGCCACCTGCCCCGCGGGATTCAGCGGAAACTTGCGCTCCGGGGCGGCCGGCGGCAGCCGGCCGATCAGCAGGCTGGCCAGCCAGCCGACGATTGCCACCCCGATCAGGACCGAAGCCGAAATCCACCAGCGCGCCTGGCCGGGGCCGATCGCCGCGGATTGGCCCATCTGGACGGCCAGTGGAGTCGTCAGGACGTAAAGCACCGGACCGATCCACGTGCCGAGGATGCAGGCCATCATCGTGGTCATCCCCACCAGGCCGTTCGCCTTGGAGATGAACTCGGGGCGAACCATCTCCGGAATGCTGCCGAACTTCGATGGGCTGAACAGCGCGCTCTGCGCTCCCAACAGGAAGAGCACCGCCAGCATCAGCCAGATGTTGCCGCTGAGGATCACGGCGATCCCCAGGGCCATGATCACGATCTCCGCCGCCTTGCAGCCGATCATCACGCTCCGTTTACTGAAACGGTCCGCCAGGTATCCGGCCGGGCCGGCGAAGACGAGGAACGGCAACAGGAAGCAGAACCCCCCGATGCCGAGAATCGTCGCCTTGTCCAGCGAGTGGGTCCCGATCGGGATGATCAGCCACCGAAAAATGTTGTCGTTCAGCGCAACGAGGAATTGGGTCGCCAGCAGGGCGGAAAAACTTCGCGTCCACAGCCCTCCGCCGGCGCGCCCGCCCGGCTGGACTCCGCCGCCGGCTGGGTTCTCCGGCTGATCTCCGCCGCGCCTCGGTCCAGCGTTGAAAGTGCTCGTAACTCGGCCGTCCTGCGTCATCCCACCATCCCATCCGCGCCTGCTGGAACCGTCTATCTCGCTTTGATTCTAGAACCGGCCGGTCCAGCGGCCAATAACCGGCTGGAGCATCAAGGCGAGCTTTCCGCCGGAATGCAACACTCCTGGCGGGAGGCAGCGGGCGACCGGGACTCTTTCCGGCCGGATGAGGATTGGCGCCGCGCGGCAAACACGCTGCCGGCCGTTGCCGCCTTCGACCGGCAAACCCCGCCCGCGGAAACGCGCAGAACCCTAGCCCCAGCAGATTCCTCGCCGCCGGCACTGAATAACCGGCATCCGCGGCGCGCGATTGAAGAACACTCGCCGGGTGACTCGATAAGTGGCCAAGGACGAGGCCTTGTGGTCCGCCAGAGAGTCGCAGTCTGCAATCCGCCCCACACCCTTGCCAGTCGCATCGGCTGGGGGAACGCCGAAATGGACATCACACGAAATCAGTACTTCCTCGCGGGCCTGGTTCTGCTGCTGCTCGGTTTCGAGTTCCGGTCCGTCGAGTCGGTCCAATTGACGCCCCAATTCACCGGTTTCCTCGCTGAGAGAACGGGCCACCCCGCCGTCGCCGCCAACGACACCATCGAGTCGCTCGTCGGCGCAAAAACGTCCCTCCCGCCCAAGACGGTGGTGCTCCCCGAGTGGATCGGGTGGTTCTTTCTCTCCGTCGGCGCGGTGCTCACGCTCCACAGCCTGGCGATGCCGAAACCCGGCTAATGCCGGACGGTTCTCGCGGAACGGAATTCATTCTGTTTCTGGTCGGGTCTGCCCGAACCGTGCCGGCTATGCCGTTTCTGCCGGCTGGTCCGGTTGTGCCGACCGCCGTTGGATTTCGCGACTGGCTCGGCCGATCACTCCGAAAATGAGGGTAACAGGGGTTATAAGTGCATGGCTTGGCGGAACCCCGCCCCGGGGCGGCCCGAAGTGGCTTTCGACAAGATGGAGACCAAGCCTCCAGACGCTATCGCAACACGGCCCCTCTTTGTCGGAGTAATGGTTCAATGTTCGGGCAACGCAAGAATCGGATCGGGCTCGGCGCGGGCGCGGCGGGCCGGCTCCGCCGGGGGTTGGCCGTGGCCGCGGCCACGGCTCTGATTGGTTTTACGGCCGGCTGGACACAGACCGCCCCGCCGATTGAGAATCCGCCGCGCCCCGCGGATGCGGCCTCGCTGGCGGTGCCCCGAGGCGAGCAGGCCAGCCGGATGCGGCTTCGCGAAGGCACGGAATTGACTTCTCTGCGGGGTTGGTTTCGAATGGTGGACGGGCGAATCTTGTTCTTCCCCAGCCAGGACGACGCGCCCTATATCGGCCTGGAAAACCTGAACTTGGAGCGAATCGCCGCCGAGCTGGCGAGCAGTCCGAGCCAATTGGAGTGGTCGATATCAGGAACCATCACCGAGTTTCGAGGCACGAATTACCTGCTCGTTCGGCGAGCGATCCTGTTTCAGAGCGCGTCGAGCCAAGACGCAGCCCCTCCTGGCACCCCCTGAACGGGTAGTTTTGCGACCGCAATCCTGATCCAGCGCCGTTCCAACGGG
>JAMOAF010000439.1 GCA_023621895.1 Planctomycetota bacterium | reverse complement strand
AGCGCCGGATGAGTGGCGGCCGGCCGTTTTCCAAGAACTGCTGGCGGTGGAACTCCAGCTCAGGTGCGATCGAGGGGAGGAGCCGCGGCCGCGGGATTACCAGTCGCGGTTTATTGAGTACGGCGGCGAGATTCGCGCCGCCTTCGCACTGGCCGACGAGACCGGCGACAGCCAGGCGACGACACCTGGCTCTGCGCGGTTTCCGGAAGCCGGCGGGGAATCAGCAAAGTCCGGCCCGGACTGCGAGGTGCACATCGAGTTTGCCCCGGACGAAGCGGAGGAACCGTGCGCCCGCTTCGGGCGATTCCAGCTCCTGGAGGAATTGGGCTCGGGCGGTTTCGGCACCGTCTGGAAGGCCCGCGACACGGTCCTCAAGCGGCTCGTGGCTCTGAAAGTCCCCCGAGCCGATCGGGTTGTCTCCCCGCAAGATGCCGCTCTGATGGCCGAGGCCCGCAACGCGGCGCGCTTGAAGCACGCCGGCATCGTCCAAGTGTACGACGCCGGCGAGGTGGCCGGCACGCCGTACATCGCCAGCGAATACATCAAGGGCACGTCGCTCCGCGGGCACCTCAAGGCCGAGCGCGTGCCCGGCCGGCGCGCCGCGCAGATTTGCCTCCGCGTGGCCGAGGCCCTTCAGCACGCCCACGAGATGGGACTCGTGCACCGCGACCTGAAGCCGGCGAACATCCTCCTCGACGAGGCCGGAATTCCCCATGTGGCCGACTTCGGCCTGGCCAAGACGGAAGAGTCGGAGGCCCCCGAGGGAGAGCTGGCGGGAACCGCCGGCTACATGGCCCCCGAGCAGGCCGCGGCGCGGACGAGCGAAATCGACCGCCGCTCGGACGTGTATTCGCTGGGTGTGATCTTGTACGAGATGCTCACCGGCGGCCGCCCTTTTCAAGGCGAGGGCGAGGAGCTTTTAAAAGACATTCAGACGGTGCAGCCGGTCCGGCCGAGAAGGTTGGATCGCACCATCGCCCGCGATCTGGAGGCGATCTGCCTGAAATGCCTCGAAAAAACGCCCGCCGATCGCTACCAGACCGCGGCCGAGCTGGCCGAAGACCTTCAAAGGTTTCTGCGCGGCGAGCCGGTCAGGGCGCGGCCGCTCTCGGGACTCTTGCGGCTGGGCCGCTGGGTCAGGCGGCGTCCGGCGATCGCGGCGCTGGCAGCGACGAGCCTGCTGCTTCTGATCACGGCGGTTGGCGTCGGCGTGGCCAGCTACGTCCGTATCGCCCGGGCGCTGGAAACGGCCGAGATGCACCTTTACTTCCACCGCGTGATCGCCGCGACCCAGGCCTGGGAGGCGAACGACGTGGTCCAGTTCGACCGCCTGCTCGAAGAGTGCCCACCGAAGCTGCGCGGCTGGGAATGGGGTTATCTCAAGGGGTTGCGCAGTTCGGCGGAAATTATCCTGCAAGACGCCGGCGGGCCGGTCGCCTTCAGCCCCGACGGCACGTTGATCGCCAGCGGCGGCGGTTCTGACCCGGCGCTGAAGCTCTGGGATGCCGCAACTGGCGCCAGGCTCGCTCGACTCACCGGCCACCAGAGCCACATCTCCGGCGTGACTTTCAGTCCCGACGGAAAGTGGATGCTTTCGGCCGGCGGGCAAGACGGAACGGCGATTCTCTGGAACGTCGCCGGTCGACAGAAGATCGGCGTCTTTCGCGGGCACACCGGCGCCGTTCACTCCGCGCGATTCCTTCCCGACGGGAAACGCGTGGTGACGGCCAGCGCCGACGGGTCGCTCCGGGTCTGGGACGCGGAGTCGCAGCGGGAGCTGTTCCGCTTGGAGCACGGGGCAATCCACGTCAGAAGCCTGGCCGTCTCACCCGACGGCAGCCACGTCGCCCTCTCCACGGGCAGCGGGCACGCCGCGAAGACGCGCGTCTGGGATACCAGGGCGCGAGAGAAGGTCTGGGACGTGCCCGACTTCGAACGGGTGTCCGGCCTGGCCTTCAGTCCCGACGGTCGGCGTCTGGCCGTTGCCTCGGGGCGTGAAACGATCAGGATCTGGGACGTGGCGTCGCGAGCGATGGTTCAGGCCTATCCGATCATGCCGATTGCCGCGCCCGAGCTCGCCTTCCGTCCCGACGGAACTCGGCTGGCCACAACCACCTGGGACAACGCGGTGACGATTTGCGACACGGCGACCGGGCAGCCGCTGCTGGCGTTTCGGGGACACGACGGGCAGGTGCAGGATATTGCGTTCAGCCCCGACGGCGAGCTGGTGGCCTTTGGGACCAATGCGAACCGGGTTTACGTGCATCGCTCGTCGAGCGAGCAGGGTATGCTGACCTTGCGCGGCCATCAAGGGGCGGTTGCCGGACTGGCCTTTCTGCCCGGGCCGAACCGCCTGGTTTCTGCCGGTTCTGACGGAACGGTCCGGCTCTGGGACCTTGCGCAGCGTTGCCAAGTTCGTTTTCTCTTGCAGCAGGCATCGCCGGTGCACAGCATTTGCTGTAGTCCCCAGCGGCGAGCGGTTGCCGCAGTGACGGCGGACGGGATGATCCGGGCGTGGAATGCGGAGAGCGGCGAGTTGCTGCTGGAATTCCAGAGCGATGCCGGGCCTTTCCACGACCTTTCGTTCAACGCCTCCGGTACCCTGCTGGCTTCCGTCAGCGGCACCGGCGAGGTAACGCTCTGGGACGCACGAACCGGCGAGCGGCGCCGATTGTTCCAAGCGGAATGCTCGCCGACCCACAGAATTGCCTGCAGTCCTTGTGGAAGATGGCTCGCCGTCGGCGCTAGAGATTGCCGCGTGCAGGTGTTCGATGCGCAGACGTTGACGCGGAAACAGAAGTTCACGCTCGCTTCGCCGGTGTCTGGCCTGGCCTTCGGCACGAACGGCATTTTGGCGGCCATCAGCGCGGACGCCTCCGCCCATTTCTGGGATGCTGCGACGGGGGCGACCCTGTGGAGATTGCCGCCGACAGGAGTATTCCGGCAGGCGGAACTGGCATTTCATCCCAACAACACGCGTCTGGCGATGGCTGTCGGCGGGGAAGAGGTGACACTCTGGGATTGGCCGGAGAAACAGCGATACTTGACTTTGAAACAGACAGCCCGGGTGGCGGGGCTGGTGACCTTCAGCCCCGACGGCACATACATCGCCTCCGCCACAGGGGACGGTTCGATCCGCCTGTGGTCTTCGCGGTCGAATCGGTCTGGTGAGTAGTCCTGGCGCGCTCGCGAGCCGAGGGTGCTCCTTTCCGTGTGGGAAATTGGATCGCGGCGCCTGGCAACTCACAAATTCATCGATCCTTATTTTCGGCGGATGGCACGACGGCTGGAAGCTGGCATGTCGCCTGGATTAATATAAGAGGCGCTTGCCGCTCGGAGCGTGTTTGAGCGGGCAGTACGAACAAGACTCCAGTGTCGGGGAGATAGGCAAATGAAACGACGGCAGTTTCTTTCGGCGGTGGCGGGCGGGATGGCGGTTCTCGGGGCGACGTCGGCCAGGGCGGCCACGGCCGACAGTCTGCGCGCGGGAGAGGGGCGGGCCGATATCACGCCCCCCCTGGGCATCGAACTGGCCGGCTTTCACAAGCCGCCGGGGCAGGAGCGGCGAGTCAGGGGAATTCGCCAGCCGGCCGAAGTGCGGGCCTTGGTGCTTACATACGGCCCAACGCAAGCCGCCATCTGCTCGCTCGACGTGCTTGGCATAAGTCGAGAAATGGCCGGGCGGATCCAGCGGGCGGCCGCCGAGCGGACGGGAATCCCGGCCGGGAATATCCACCTGGTCGCCACGCACGATCACAGCATGCCGACCTTCAAGAAAATCCGGCAATGGGGCGGGATGTCTCCGGAGTTCATGGCCACCGTGGAAGAGCGAACCGTCGAGGCAATCGCCGCCGCCCGGGCCGATCTGGCGCCGGCCGAACTGTTGCTGGGCAAATGCCGCGCGACGGGTGGCAGTCACAACCGCACCGTGAAACAGGGAGTCGCCCTGACCGACGAACAGTTCGGCCCCGACTCGACCGATGCCCAACGCTGGCTCGACACGATGCTCCACGCCCTCGTGTTCCGCCGGGTGGGCAAGACACCGGACCTCGTCTGGTATCACTTCTCGGCACACGCCGTCTGCTATGCCGATGAACAGGCAGGGCCCGACTGGCCGGGCGAGGTGGCCCGCGAGATTCAAAACCAACTCGGCCTGCGCCCGTCGTTCCTCCAGGGACATATCGGCGACGTCAACCCCGGCGACGGCAGCGACTGGCGCGGCGAAATCCGGCAAACCGTGGCCGCCATCACCCCCGCCTTGAAACAGGCGATTGCCGCCGCCAGCCCCCAGCCTGTCGACTGCCTCCGCGCACGCAGCGCGCCTTTCAACGTGCCGTTCGATATGGAACGCTTCGAGCAATGGGTCGAGGAGTATCGCCGCGATCCGGGTAAGTGCGCCTCGGGGCAGTGGGTCGACGCCGGTTTTGCCGACGACTGGTTCCGTGGCAATGAGCACCGCGATCGAACGATCAAGCACTTGCCGATTACGCTCGGCGCGATCCAGCTCGGACCGCTGGGAATGCTCTTCCACCCGGGCGAACTCTATAGCTATTACGGGCTGGCAATCCGCCGCGACTCGCCGTTTCGCGATACGCTCGTCGTCGGATGCGCCGACGGCTCGATCGGCTACCTGCCCGACCCCACGGCCTACCAGAATGGCGAGTATTCGGCCATCGTGGTGCCGAAGATTGCCGATTTGCCCCCGTACCAGCCGACCGCTGCGCGCGAAATGGCCGCTGCGGCTGTCGCGCTGCTCAAGCAGACCGCGGGATAGCATGGCCCTGATCGACCCGGCCCGGCTGGCGCGTGCCACTCCGCGGGCGTGGCTGGAGCAGGGCAAGAGAAAGTGAATCTTGACGAGAATGCCTGTCGAATCGCTTGCCGCCTGGGCTCGTCTTGGCGCGACTGGCTCAGCTTTTGCAGACGGAAGTCGACGCCCCTGGCGTACCCGTCGCTGCCCGCGAAGCACCCTGCGGCCAAACGAGGCTGAATCGCACCGAGCGGAGCGATCACTCGTCCCGAAGGGACGTCCCTAGGGCAGCCCGGGGTGGAGCGGGGCTCGTTTCACGAGCCCCTGCGCAACCCCGGGGACTATCTGACCCGTAATCTTGTTCGGCGTGCCGGTTTGCTTTGTTGGGGCCGCCCGCGTTGGGGCTCTTGGTGTTCTACGCTGCTCATGACCCGGGGTTGCGCACGGCTCGTTACACTCGCCGTGCTTCACCCCGGGCTGACATA
Organism: Planctomycetota bacterium; assembly: GCA_023621895.1. Classification (GTDB taxonomy): domain Bacteria; phylum Planctomycetota; class Planctomycetia; order Pirellulales; family Thermoguttaceae; genus JAAYCB01. Next base: position 1,898 of record JAMOAF010000439.1, on the reverse strand, counting down.
GCGATGTGCCTTCGGCACGGCAAGACCCCGCCCCCGGGACGAATAAACGGGTCGGGAGTCTTTGTTCTCGCTCGGAAGGCGGCTAACAGGGCCGGCGATGGTCGGAGGAGCACCGATTCGAACAGCAATTTTTTCGGCTGCCCGATCCGCCCAGCGCCCCATCCCTACCGCTCCAGCCGGACTACTTCACAGCGCTTCGCGCCGAGCGGCACGACAACTTCGATCCGGTCTGCTTCGCGATGGCAGGCGAGCGGCGCGCCGGAAACCAGCCCCGCGGTAGAGGGCTGCTGCGAGTCAAGCTTCAACGCGCCCGCGTCGATCGAAAGGCGAGCCTCGAGCGGAGCCGACGACGGATTGTAGACGGCCCAGAAGAGGTCACCGTCCTTCGACGGACCGTAGCGCTCTACGCGCACTTCAGCAGGTTTGGCACTTGCATAGGTGATCGGCTGCCAGCCGGCGTCGAACATCCTCCGCAGGATAGGAATGTACTTCTTGAACAACGGCCGATCGCGGTTGTAAAACTTTGGCTCATTGAAATACCGCACGTGCTCCCACCGGCCGTCCTTCATGTAGTCGCCGTTGAAGAAGCTCGGGAAGATGTCGTAAAGCAGGCTGCGGTGGAAATAGTCCTCCACCAGCTCCGCGCCCATCTCGTCGAAGTGCGTATTCAACAGCGGCGAGTAGGGCTTGTTCCGCAGCAGCGTGCGGGCGCGAGCCATGACATCGTCGGGCAGCAGGCTCCGCGTCTCCTGCCCGGTCACGTCGATGAGCGCCGGAAAATAGGGCCAGATCGCGCCGCCGTTGCCGTGCATTACGCCGCCGTGGGCGTGCACGTGGTCGGCCACCCACTTGGTGAACTGCCAGGTGGAGAAGATTTGCAGCAACACGGGTTTTTTCGTCTCAGGGTCGAAGGTGAGCGGCGCTTCGACGGTCTGCCAATGCTCGCGGCGCCAGTTGCGCACGTTGCCCCAGTTGGGCATCGAATCGATGTAGATCCCGTGCAGGGCAGCCTGTGCCTGCTGCACGAGATGCTTGTCGGCCCACGACTCCTGGTAGCCCATGTGACCCTTGTTGACCGGGCAGGCGGCGTCTTCGCGCAGTCGCGGATCCGGGTTGAGCGTAAACACCGCGCCGTCGCACCAGGCCTGGTTCTCCAGCGCGAGGTCGAACTTTCCCGATTCCGTGAACACCCCGCAGCGCCGCGTCACCTGGGCCGAGCGCACAAGGCCAGGCCTGCCCGAGGCCTCGTTGTCGGCCAAGGCAGCCAGCGCGCCTTCGTAGGTGCGGGGGTATTTCTTGTCCATCGGAAGCCAATAGGTCATTGGCTCCACGTAATCGAAGCTGGCGATGCCGTGCCGGTCGTCGAACTCGCGGCGGTTGCCGCCCAACTCGTCGTAGGCAAAACCGAAGTCTTCAAAGTTTTCGATCTTGCCGATGTCGTCGAAGGCCATCCAGATGCCCCCGCGTTTCAATCGCTGCTGGAAAAACTGCGGGAAGCGGTCGTAGTAACCCTGGGCTGCCGCACGGAAGCCCCACTCGGGCGCGTGGCGATAGAGCGAAAATCGCACCTCCGCTCGCGATGGAAACGCCAGCGTGTCTTTGACCAGCCCCAGGTCGTACGCGATGAAGAACACGTCGAGCCAGGTGTTGTAGACGAAGCGGCACACGCGGGGGCAGTCCATCGGCGCCGCCAGCGAAAGGCCCACGTCCTTCGAGGTCAGCGACGAGAAGGGGTAGGCCGAAAGCAGTCCGCCGGCCGGCCAGCTTTGCGCATTGCGGTATTCCGAGTGCGGCGCGGCTGGTGTGCTGCGAACAATATCGTCGTGCCAGGTGCGCTCGCCGGCGGCAAGCGGCAGCACGAAACAGAGGCTCACCGCCCGATCGGTCGAGGTCGTGTC
>JAMOAF010001150.1 GCA_023621895.1 Planctomycetota bacterium | reverse complement strand
GACGGCCGGCTGCACTGTTCAAAACGAGTTCTTCTCTCAGTGAAATCCGATTGCACGCGAAAGACCCGCGTGATTGCCATTTTCCTCGATGGCTGCCGGCGTGAAAAGAGAGAAGAGCGGCAAGACTCCTGCACGGGCGGCAACGCCGCCGGCAGTGCCGCCTGCGGCGACGTTGCCGTCCTCAGCCGCCTAACGCTGGATCGTGACGAACGCCACAGTGTGCGGTTGCAGCACGGTGGTCAGTTCCTGGCCCTGGATTGCGACCGACAAGTCCCGGACCAGGTCTTCGCGGCGTGCGAGGAACGGATCGCCATCGGGATCGCAGTGGCAGAGTACGACTGCCGTACTGCTCCGCGGAGCGAAGCCCCGCAGCGTCATCCGAACCGGCACGGTCTTCTCCCACGAGCCGTTGGCCAAGATGAGGTAGAGCTGCTGTTCGTCCTGGCTCAAGGTCGCCACGACCGGCGTCAGGGGGCCACGGTACGTACGCCCGTCCGCTGAACCGTCGTGGTAGGGAGCCGTGCCGTCGATCGCCAGCACCCAGCGGCCAGCATGGCGGTTGAAGTAGTAGTACAGCCAGTAGTTCATGGAGCGCCGCTGTGGAGCGTCCTGTGCCAGAAAGCCGAATCCGGGGGAGCGCTGGTATGTGAACATCTCCCAGGAACTGGCCCCTCGGAGCAAGTCCTCGCGCAGGTAGTGGATCAGCCGGACCGCCCGGTGCATCATGCCCCAGATATTGGCGTTGCGGCGGACGTTGTCGGCTCGCTCCCCTTGTGGGCCGGAGCTGTGCAGGCCCCATTCCGTGTCGTACTGGTACACGTCGCGCCCGGGGTTATACAGACGCAGCAGCGCATCGGTCTGGAGGATTCCGTCGAGGATCTGGTAGTTGGCGGTCAGGACCACGTCCTCGAACGAGCTGCGCTGGACGTTCGGGGAGCTGTAGTAGTGTCCCACGACGAAGTCGTACCGGCCGGCTGCTCGTTTCAGCAGATAATTGCCCCAGGCCGGGCTGCGATGGGCGATGGCCATGCCGATCTGCGCCTCGGCATGCACGGAGCGGATCGCCCGGCTGACGGCCAGGAAATGCTCGAGGTACGAATCGGCGGTCGGAAAGGCCCGTCCCGCGTGGCCGACGTAGGGCTCGTTGGTGATCTCCCAATAGCGGAATCGATAGCCCCGGTCCAGGCTGTGGCGGACGCCGCGTGCCCAGGCTTCGGGCGGCAGCTTGCTGGTCGCGCCTTGGATCTCGAACTCCAGTGGCGTGGCGGCCTGATTGACGCCGATCCGGTCCAGCAGCTCGGCCGCTTTATCGATCGCCGCTTCCAGCCCAAACGGTTCGTCGCCCACGGCGTAGAACCGCGTCATCGGCAATCGCATCTGGCGGATCGCCTCCTCCAATTCCGCCGGCAGCACGTATTGGCCCTGCTTGTCAAACGGCAGTCTCGCCCAGCCGGCGACCCGATGGAACGAAACGCCGCCCACTTCCCGATGCGTCTGGCGCACTCGCCTTGCGGCGTCGATCGTGACCGAAAGTCGTTCCCCCGGCTGCAAGCGGTGCGCCAACGGCTGGTAGGTCAGCGTGGCCGGATTGACCAGGCGACCGTCCCGTTGCGACGGCTGCTCGGTGACCTCCACGTCGTCAATCCATAAGGTCTGCTCCTCTTCCGCCTTGGCGGTGGCCCGAAACGTCAACAGCAGATGCCGGCAGTCTTCGGCAAAGAAATCCCAGCCCTCGTGAAGCACGAAACGGAACTGCTTCCACTGCCGATCGACCGCCAGCGGAAACGAGCCGGGCGACGGGGCATCGACGAACGGCGTTACTTGGCGGTAGGCCGTCCAGCCAAAGACCGCCTCACCCGCCCGGTCGCTCCTGGCCCAGAAGGATGCCGTATACATCTTGCCCGGCTGAGGATGAATGGCTGCCTCCGGCGCCGAGACAACATAGCCTTCGGTGCGAGCGGGATGGTGGATGCGGAAGCTCGCGCCGCCGCCGTGCGCTTGCTGTGTGTCGCGGGTGAAACTGGCCGGGTCCTTGTATTTCTGTGCGCCCCACATGGACCAGCCGGGAGGTGGGGCGGCCGGACTTGATGCCTCGAAGTCGGCGCGAAAGATGACGGTCTCCCCGCCGTCGGCGAAGCTCAGCAGCAGATGGATCAGGAAGAACGTCGCCATCATCCTGTGTGCAGGCATGGTGGAATCTCCGCGCAAGGGCTCTCGACCGGTCAAGGGCGTTACCATTCTAGCGTCGTCTGAGCATGGCAGGAACCGACAAGGCAATGACCAGCCTGCCGTCGGAGGCGCAGCAGGCGAGATGCCGGTCTCCGGGGATCGACCAGTCAATCAACGGTGGGGGTGGTGGTTCGCACTTCCCGCCAGTTGGCCGGGGTGTTGATCATGGTCCATGCCAAACCGGCATCATCGCGACGAGCCAGCGGGCCGAGATGGCCGGCATAGTTGATTGAACAACGATAAGCCGTTTGGAACATTAGGTTGACTCGAAAAGTGCTTCGGGCAGACCTCCGAAAGCCCAACGTTCAGGAGGTCGTGCGCCCCAGGACCTGAAGCTCCGGCGAGGCAGCCCTGGCCGACTTGCCCGACGAACCTGCCTGGCTTCCTTGTCGAGGCAATTGGAGTTTCAGAAGCTGCGAAGAGAAGACGCAGGGACCAAGCAGTCCCTCGGCGAATTCGTCGCGAGGGTGACGCAGGCTGATTCGCCGGGTTTTGCCCCAACGGCCGAGCGTATCGCCGTGTTTGACAACGGCGGCCCGCTCTGGAGCGGGCAGCCGGTGGATTCTCAGGCGAAAAAATCCCCGGCCGTTGCCCTGCCGAGCGGCAGCGACAAGAATCTGGGCGTTGATTTGCGATCGACCTGTTGCATCCGCCAACCCGCGTGAAGGAGAATCCACCTATGCAACAGAACTTGAATTGCAGACGAGTTGTCTTCTGGGCGATCGCACTTCCGCTCGCGGCGGTTCTGCCATGGGCCGGTGACCCGGCGGTCGCCGCGTCCGACGTCGCGGAACTGTTCTCCGGCGTACCGGCCGAGACGCTGCTTGCCAAGCTGGAGCCGGCTGAAGCGCCCGCCGTGGAGGGAGCGGCGATCGGACGTTCGGCACGGAAGGTCGAGGTTCCCGGCTCGGGCGCGGCGGTGATCATCGAGTCGAGCGTCCAAGCGGCGCCCGGCTCGAAACTTGCCGGTGAACTGGTTGCCGCCGAGTGGGTGTTCCGCGTCGCGAGCGAAGAGGACGCCGGATACTGGCCATTGAAGCACCGCGAGGAGACGTGGTACGAGTCCACGTTCTTTCAAGGCGCTGAGCAGTGGCTCCGCGTCGGCAAGGACTGGCACCATCCGGGCGAGCGGGGGCCCAGCGTCCGCCGCTTCCTTGCGCCCGCCGACGGGACGTTGACCATCACGGGCCGCGTCTACAAGGCGCACCGCGATGGCGACGGCGTGCGCGTGGCGATCCTGCATAACCAGCAGCGCGTGTGGCAGCACGAACTGGAAGGCAAGGACGGCGTGGGCGTCGATCCGAATCTGCCGGTCGCCGTCAAGAAGGGCGACACGCTCCGTTTCCTCGTCGACAAGCGGGGCGGGATCGCCTGCGACACGACCCACTGGGACCCACGGATTACCTATGCCGACGGGCGGACGTTCCAGGCATCCGCCGCGTTCGCTGCGAACAGGCAGGGCGCCGGCGGCTGGTCCTACGAAACCACGGCCGACGGCCGCGGCGCGCCGGACACGCCGGGCACGCCGCGGCTGGCCTGGTTCGACGCGGCCTGGGCGTTGTGCGAAAAGCCGCTGTCGGCCGGCGAACCCCTCGTGTTGACAAGCGCGGCGGCGCAGCCCTGCGCCGTGCTGGCCGACGGGCAAGACGCCTCGGGGGTGGTGCTGGCCTTCGAGGCTGGGCTGCCCTGGCGGCTGCACGCGCAACTGGCGACGGACGGCAGACTCACGGTCCGCCTGATCGTCGCGCCCGCCGACGAGGACACCGTTGCGCGCCCGGCGGCAAAGGGGCTGAGGCTCAGCCGTGCCGCCCTGGGGCCGTACTCCGGCACGTCGCTGGCGGGACTTCAGACGCTGGCCCGCTGGGTCGCCGATCATGGACGCAGCCGAACGCGCGAAAGTCTGGCGCCGGAAGTCGCACGCCTTCCGCGATCGGACAGCCCGGAGTGCAGCCTGCCCGTCGCCGCCGTGCAGACCGCCGCGCGCCAAGCAGGCATCCCCGAACTCGACTTCTGGGCGATGATCCAGCAGGATTGGCGGCGGCAGGACGGGATCGACATCCTCCGGCCCGAGACCTGCGCCGCGGCCATTGGCAGGCAAGTCGAAAAGTCCCGCGGTCTGCTCGCGCATCTGCGGGCCAGGCATGGTTCGCCCCGGTTGGACGAGTTGGCCCAACGCCTCGAACCGCTTGCCCGGCAAGTCGAATCCGGCGCGGGAAATCCGCCGGCCGCGTACCTGAAGCTACGGCTGCTGAAACGCGAAATCGCCCTGGCCAATCCACTGCTGGAATTCGACCAACTGCTGTTCTGCAAGCGCGTGCCCACGTCGTACAGCCACCTGGTGATGCAGTTCTACGGCTGGCGCGCGCGGCCGGGTGGAGGGCTGTTCGTGCTGGACGAGCCGGGCCGCTCGCTCCGCTGCCGCGACATTTTGGACGGGCGCCTGGAGACGGGCTGCGTGCTGGAACCGCGGCTCTCGTACGACGGCCGCCGGATCGTGTTTTCGTACGTTCACTGTCCGGACGGACCGTTGCCGCCCGGCGAGGTGAGCAACGAGGACCCGTCCGACCGCAACTTCTACCACGTGTATGAAGTGGGTGTGGACGGGTCGGGGCTGAAGCAACTGACGGACGGGCCGTTCGACGACCTGATGCCGTGCTATCTGCCCGACGGCGGCATCGCCTTCGTGTCCACGCGCCGCAAAGGCTACGCTCGCTGCTTCGGCGCCCAGTTCAGCACGCGCTGGGACGTGTACACCTTGCACCGCATGAACGGCGACGGCTCGAACATCCGCGCACTCTCGTTCCACGATACGAACGAATGGTTCCCGGCCGTCTCGAATGCCGGCCAGGTCCTGTACGCCCGCTGGGACTACATCGACCGCGACGCGGTGACACACCAGAACCTGTGGGCCTCGCGGCCTGACGGCGCCAATCCGGTCGCCCTCTGGGGAAACGCTACGGCGTCGCCGCACTGCACGTTCCAATTGCAGCCGATTCCGGAGAGCACCAAGATCATCTTCGCCGCCTCGGCGCATCACTCGATCGCCGGCGGACCGATCACGATCGTCGATCCCAGCGTCGCGGCGGACGGCCCGGCGGCGCTGGAGCGGATCACGCCGGAGATCCCGTTTCCCGAAGCGGAGAGCCGCGACATTCGCGAGTACTACACGGCTCCGTGGCCGCTGTCGGAGGATTTCTACCTGGTCGGCTATAGCCCCTATCCGCTCGTCTGGGAGCCGGGCGCAAATCCGGCCCACGCGTTGGGAATCTACCTGTTGGACCGCTGGGGCAACCGCGAGTTGCTGTATCGCGATCCGCGGATTGGCAGCACGAACCCCTGCCCGCTCCGGCCGCGGCGGGTTCCGCCGGTGCTGCCGGGCGGAGTCGCGGAAGACCGCTTCGCCGGCAAAGGCGGGCGAATTCTGGAGACTTCAGCTATGGGCAGCGGCGTGCAGTACGGGGAGATGGTCGTGGCCGACGTGTACGAAGGGCTGGGCGACGTCCCCCGGGGACAGATCAAGGAACTGCGGATCGTCCAGGTCTTTCCCAAGACCACGAACATTGCGAACATTCCGCCGATCGGCATGGCGGGCGAGGAAAATGGCCGGGCCGTGCTGGGCACGGTGCCCGTCGAGCAGGACGGTTCGGCACGGTTCCTGGTCCCGGCGGGCAAGCCGGTGCTGTTCCAGGCGTTGGACGAAGACGGCTGCGCCTATCAAACGATGCGTTCGGTGACCTACGTGCAACCCGGCGAGAAGGTGGCGTGCATCGGATGTCACGAACACAGGCTGACCGCCCCCGTCTCAACGCTGGCCAGCCCGGCAGCGCTGCGGCGTCCGGCGTCGAACATTCGGCCGGGACCTTGGGACGGCCGGCCCTTCAGCTACGTGGAGGTCGTCCAGCCGGTGCTCGACCAGCACTGTGTCCGCTGTCACGGAGGCGACAAGACGGAAGGCAAGATCGACCTGACCGGCGCGCTTGAGGGGGCCTTCAGCCGATCGTACGCGGCGCTGATGCAGGATGACGGCGCGTTCTGGCAGTCCGGCACGAACCCGGACAACGCAGCCAAGTACCTCGTGCCGCGATTCGGCGCGCGGAACCAGGTCCAGATCACACCTCCCGGCGGCCTGTACGGGGCCCGCGGCAGCCGGCTGATGAAGCTGCTGCGGGACGGGCACGAAGGGGTCAAACTCGGCGCGGACGAGCTGCGGCGCGTGGCGCTCTGGATCGACCTGAACGCGATCTTCTATGGCGTCAATCTGCCCGAAGATCAAGAGCGAATCCGCCGCGGCGAGCTCGTCGGGATGCCGGAAGTCCAGTAGGATCGACGTGACGTCTTGGATGTGCGGATGCGAAGCGTCAGGAGAGAAATCCGGAATCCGCTTTCCGGCTCGGCCGCAACGCTGCTCCGTTGACAAGCCATGCTTCACTCCACCGCTTCGAGCATCTGCACCGGCACGTAGAACTTGGCGTAGGTTTTTCCATCGGAATACCGCCGTCCTTTGCGGTCCTCGACCAGCACCGTTGCCCGCTTATTGACCCTGTTGACCACACCGGTGTATTCGGCGCCCTCGAACTGAAATCGCACCTTCACGCCCGGCCGGATGCCGAATTGGACCAGCGCCTTTTCCTTTGGCGTGATCAGGCTGTGTCTGTTCTCCGTGTGGCCGAAGAAGCGCTGGGTGATCGAATGAAAGCGGGGGTGCGAACAGCTTGATTTGCCCCACAGCAGCATTTCGATCAGGTGGACGATCTCGTGTTCCATGACCCGCTGAAGCGCGTCGAGACGGTCCCGGCAGGTCATGCCGCTGGCGACAATCGGGCGATGATCCTCTCCCGTGAAACACCCGAACAACATCGTCGTCGAGGCGCTGATCTCGTACCAGCGTCTGCCAGTCGATCTGTCGGTGAAACAGGCCGTCTTG
>JAMOAF010000660.1:9468-10759 GCA_023621895.1 Planctomycetota bacterium | reverse complement strand
CTGGCGGATGGCCGCTGCTCACGAAGCAACGCTTCACCTAGGGCACAAGGCCCTGGAACTCGACCCGGCGAATCGTTGCGTACGAGACGAGCAGGGCACGGTCTACCACTACGAGAAGCTCTTGTTGGCCACCGGGGGCACGCCCCGCCGGCTTTCGCCTGACTCTCCCGGCGTGATCTACTTTCGCACCGTGGACGACTACTCGCGACTGCGGCAACTCGCCGAGAAGAAACGGCGATTCGTCGTCATCGGAGGCGGCTTCATCGGCTCGGAAATCGCCGCCGCGTTGGCCATGAATGGGAAACAGGTAGTCATGGTATTCCCTGAAAGTGGAATCGGCGCGAGGGTGTTCCCGCGCGACCTGGCCACCTTTCTCAACGGCTTCTACCGTGACAAAGGCGTCGAGGTGCGCGGCGGCGAGCGGGTAGTGGGCGTCGGGATGCGCGACGATCGTTACCTAGTCAAGGTCATGTCGCGCCAAACCCAGCGCGAAGACGAGATCGAGGCGGATGCCGTCGTGGCCGGGCTCGGCATCCAGCCGAACGTCGAACTGGCCCAGGCTGCCGGGCTGGAGGTCGGCAACGGCATCCGCGTCGACCGCGCGCTGCGCACCAGCCGCCCGGAGATTTACGCGGCCGGAGACGTGGCCGAGTTCTTCAACCCCGTCTTGGAGAAGCATCTCCGCGTGGAACACGAGGACAATGCCAACACGATGGGAGAAATGGCCGGACGATCGATGGCGGGCGAGGCGGTCTCCTACGATCATCTTCCTTTCTTCTACTCCGACCTGTTTGAGCTGGGCTACGAGGCGGTAGGCGAAATCGATTCCCGGCTGGAAACACTGGCCGAGTGGAAGGAGCCATATCGCGAAGGAGTCGTCTATTACCTGCGGGGCGGACGGGTGAGGGGAGCCCTCTTGTGGAACGTCTGGGATCGCGTCGACGCCGCTCGCCAATTGATCGCGGAAGCCGGACCATTCGGGCCCGACGATCTGAAAGGCCGGTTGCTCGAGCTGCCGCAGCACGCTTAGAAGCCGGATGGAGAATGGGACCGTCGAAGTGAAGGCGATTCGCAGCAGGCGGGGGAGGACCGGCAAGACGCCGACAGTCGTGTTGACCATCGGCCACTCAACTCTTGCGCCCGATCGTTTCATCCTGCTACTAAAGGCACACGAGGTGGCCCGTGTCGTCGACGTCCGTACGATCCCGCGCTCGAGGCACAACCCTCAGTTCAACAAGGAGACCTTGCCGGACTGTCTCCGTGCGGCGGGTGTTGCCTATGAGCACATGCC
>JAMOAF010000660.1:0-9454 GCA_023621895.1 Planctomycetota bacterium | reverse complement strand
CACATGCCGGGCTTAGGCGGGCTCAGGCATACGCGAGCCGACTCGCCGAACAAGGGCTGGCGAAATGCCTCGTTTCGCGGGTTTGCGGACTACATGCAGACCCGTGAATTCGTCGGCAGCCTGAAGGCGCTCTTGGATCTCGCCCGTAAGCAGCGCGTAGCGCTGATGTGCGCAGAAACTGTGCCTTGGCGCTGCCATCGGTCGTTAATCGCCGATGCGCTGACGGTTCGCGGGATCCGGGTGGAACACATTCTCAGCGGCACACGGACTCAAGCGCACGCGCTCACCCCCTGGGCTTGCGTCCGAGGGAGACGCATCATCTACCCAGCTCACGAGACGAGTGAGACAGACCTCGTGAACCGTCGCCCGAGGAAGCACGCGGGGCGGCGGCGCGCCGGTCTTGAGTACCACTAGGCCAAAGCGCCCAGCGGGCATGCCGTCATATTTCCAACATCAGGCGGGCCGGATCTTCGACGATCTCTTTCACCCGGCGGAGGAAACCGACGGCCTCCCGCCCGTCGACCAGCCGATGATCGTAGGTCAGGGCCACGTACATCATCGGACGCACGACGGCCTGACCCTGCCGGGCTACCGGGCGATCCTGGATCGCGTGCATGCCGAGAATGCCGCTCTGGGGCGGATTGACCATCGGCGTCGACAGCAACGATCCGTACACCCCGCCGTTGGTGATCGTGAATGTGCCACCTTGGAGTTCTTCGGGCTTGAGCCTGTTTTCGCGCGCCCGAGCGGCGAAGTCGGCAATCGCTCGTTCGATTTCGGCGAAGCTCATACGTTCGGCGTTGCGGAGCACGGGCACGACCAGTGCCTTGCCTCCGCCGATGGCGATCCCGATGTCGTAGTAATGCCGGTAGGCGATCTGGGAGCCGCGGATCTCGGCGTTCAACTCCGGCACGCCCTTCAGCCCTTCGATCGCCGCTTTCACGAAGAACGACATGAAGCCCAGCTTGGCATCGTAACGCTGGCGGAATTCATTCCCGTAGCTCTCGCGCAGCCCGATCACAGCCGACATGTCGATCTCGTTGAACGTCGTCACCAGCGCGGCCGTTTGCTGAGCTTCGACAAGCCGCTCCGCGATCCGCCTGCGGATGGGGCTCATCGGCAACATTTCTTCCCGGCGCGACGCCGCCGTGAGAACCTTCGCCGGGAAACCGGCCGGCAGTTCCTCGGGGAGAGGCACTGCTTCGGGCGGCGTTTTTGGTTCCTCCGGCGACGTGGCGACCTTCATCCGCCCAGGTGCCGCCGGCTCGATCGTCTTGGCAACCTCGGTCTCCTCACCATCCCCACCGGCGGCGGGCGCCTCGGCTTCAGCCTCGGACTTGACCGCTTCAACCGGTTCCGCCTGCGAGGCGGCCGCGGGCTGCACATCTCCCGGCTCCTGAAGATAGCCGACGATCTCGCCGACCTCCGCGGTCTGGCCATCGCGTTTCAGGATTTTGGCCACCACGCCGGCCGCCGGTGACGGTAACTCAACCGTTGCCTTGTCGGTTTCCATCTCCACCAGGTTCTCGTCCTTCTCGACCGACTGGCCCTCGTGCTTGTGCCATTGGACGATCTCGACCTGGTAGATCGATTCACCCATCTCGGGCACGATAATCGGGTGTGTAGCAGCCACGCGAGTCCCTTTCTCAATCATCGCCAATCGCCCGACTGAGCAATTCCTGCTGTTCCAGCCGGTGGCTCCCGCTCGAGCCGCCGGCCGGAGAGCCCGACGCCGGTCGCGAAATTCCAGCCAGCGGGAGCCGGTCGAAAAGCCGCTCCCCAAAGCACTGCCTCACATAATGCCACGCGCCCATGTTCTCCGGTTCCTCTTGCACCCAATAGGCCGGCGTCCCCTCGGGATATTGCCGCAGGATCTCCCCCATCTCCACGCGGGGCAACGGGTAGAGTTGTTCGAGCCGCACGAGGGCTACCTGATCCTGTTTTCGTGTTTCAATCGCCTCTTTCAGCTCGTAATAGACCTTCCCGCTGCAAAGAAGCACGCGCTCAGGGGGAAGTGTCTTTGCCGAAGGCTGGTCCGAAAGCACCCGCTCAAACCGCCCCGATGCCAGGTCTTCCAGACTCGAGACGTTGCGCGGATGGCGCAACAGGCTCTTGGGAGTCAGCAACACCAGCGGTTTCTGCCAGCGGCGGATCGCCTGGCGCCGCAGGCAGTGAAAGTATTGTGCCGGTGTGCTGGGAATGACAACCTGGAGGTTGTCTTCGGCGGCGACTTGCAGGAACCGCTCGATCCGGGCGCTGGAATGCTCCGGCCCCTGCCCCTCGAAACCATGCGGCAAGAGCAGGACCAGCCCGCTCAGATGCTGCCACTTCTCCTCCGCGCTGGCGAGGAATTGATCGATGATCACCTGGGCGGCGTTGACGAAATCGCCGAACTGGGCTTCCCACAGAATCAGCCCGTCGGGGTAACCCAAGCTGTAGCCATACTCGAAACCAAGCACACCGGCCTCGGACAGAGGGCTGTTGAAAATCTCCACCGGCGCCTGGTCGGAGGCCAGGTGCCTGAGCGGCATATAAGTATGGCCGTCTTCCGTGTCGTGCAGAACAGCGTGCCGCTGGCTGAACGTGCCGCGAGCGGCGTCCTGCCCGCTCAGCCGGATGCGATAACCGTCTTCGGCGAGGCTGGCGAAAGCCAGCGATTCGGCGGTCGACCAGTCGATCGCGTGCTCGCCCCTGGCCATCGTCCGGCGGTTCTCCATCCATCGTTCGAGCTTGCGGTGCAGATGGAAACCATCGGGCAGATCGGTCAACCGCTCGATGAGGGCCACCAGTCGCCGGCGATCTACCCCTGTCTTCAAGTCCGCTTCGGAGGGTTCGCGGCCACCGCGATAGCCCTTCCACAAATCGGCCAGCACAACGGGCCGGCGGACAAAGTCCGCCTGCCGCGCCCGTGACAGTTCTTGTTCGAGGTGTTCGCGCCGCCGCCGAACTATCTCGTCAGCCTCTTCCTGATTGACCTCCCCGAGCTTGAACAGGTGTTTGAGGTAGCCATCGCGAACCGACTCGCGGCGTTCGATCGCCCGATACAGGAGCGGCTGGGTGAACGACGGCTCATCTCCCTCGTTGTGGCCCCATCGCCGGTAGCAGTACATGTCGATCAGGACGTCGCGGCGAAACTCGCGGCGGAAATCCATGGCCAGGTCGAGCGCCTGGGCGACCGCCTCGGGGTGCTCCCCGTTGACGTGGAAGATCGGTATGTCGAGCATCTTGGCCACATCGCTGGCGTAGCTTGTGGATCGGCCCTCGGAGGGCGGCGTGGTGAAGCCGATCTGGTTATTCACGATGATGTGCAACGCGCCGCCGGCGGTGTAGGCAGCCAAGCCGCTCAGATTCAGCGTCTCCTGAACGATTCCCTCGCCGGCAAAGGCCGCGTCGCCGTGGACCAGAATGGCCATCGCGGTTTCGCGGCCGAGGTCCGCCGCCCGGTCCTGCTTGGCCCGGGTCAACCCCAGCGCCACGGGGGAGACGAACCCGAGATGGCTGGGATTGAAGCACAGCGTCAGATCGATCTTTCGACCGGACGCCGTGATCCACGTGTTGCGATACCCCAGGTGATACTTCACGTCGCCCCGGCCGCGATCCTGCTCGGCATCCATGTCCTCAAACTCGCGGAAGATCTCCCGCGGACTTTTGCCGATGATGTTGGCCAGCACGTTGAGCCTGCCGCGGTGGGCCATCCCCACAACGATCTCCCCAACGCCCTGGTCTCCCGCTTTCTCGATGGCAAGATCCAGGAGCGGAATCAGGCTTTCCGCCCCCTCCAGGGAGAACGTCTTCGCCCCCACGTACTTCCGCCGAACGAACTCCTCGAAGATCACGGCGTCCGTGAGCCGGGTGAGGATCCGGACCTGGGTCTGGCGAGCGAGCTTCAGACGGTTCTCCGTGTCCTCCATGCGGCGCTGGAGCCATTCGCGAATCGACAAATCGTGGATGTGCATGAATTGCGCGCCGATGGACCCGCAATACGTGTTCTGTAAACGCTGCAAGATGGCCCGCAGCGTCTGTACGTTGGAGCCCTGCAACGTGCAAGTCGAGAACGGCCGATCGAGATCGGCTTCGGTAAGCCCGTACGACTCCGGGTCCAATTCCGGCAGGCTGGGGCGAGGCGCGCCGAGCGGGTCGATCTGCGCGGCAAAGTGCCCCCGGACACGGTATTCGCGAATTACCAGATCGATGCACTCCTGGCGCTCAGCAGTGCGGAGATCAGCCGCCGGCCGCAATGCCTTGCCGTCAACGGGGGGATTGAAAATGCTCGTCGGCAAGATCGACGGGCGCCGCACCCCGCCTGCCGTGCGCCCGTCGCCGTCGCCCAACTCGTCGAAGTACTTCCGCCAATCCGGCGGCACCCGCGACGGATGGTCCACGTACTCAGCGTAGAGCTGCTCGACGTATTCCAGGTTGAGAGGCGCTACCTTGGGCACCGGCATCAGGCAATTCCTTGCGATTTGGAATCGTGAAAATCCAGGGAATTATACGCGCCGGTCGCAGCCCGGCGATCGGTCATCAGGCGGCATCCGCTTTCGGGCGGGTGGCGCCACGATTGGACTCTTTGCCCAGCTTGCCATGAATGCAGCTCTCCGGTCGATGGGCGAGGGAAGGTGGTGCGGCTTCCCGTCACTGCAACCGAGGTGTTCCTTCGGTTCAGGCGTCCGCCGCGGCCCGTACTGGACGAGACGGGACCGCGGCTGCCCAGCTACTACCGCTTCCGCCTGAGCCCCGATATGGTGCTTGCCCTGGGCACCAAGGTCAAGAGCCCGGGGGAATTGATGGTGGGCGAGCGGATCGAGCTCATGGCCCATCACCAGCATTCCGGCGAACGAGCCTCCGCCCGGCAGGTGATCGGGCACCACGGCCGGATGGGCCCGATGCGCACCAACAGGCGGTTCTCACCCGACCAGTTGATTGTCCCGGTCACGTCGAAGCAGGCGGCCGTCGAGCAACTGAAGTCTTCGCCCACCTTCTTGCCGTTGAGCCACACGGCCGCGCCGAACCGCGCGTTGCCGATCTTGAGAATGGCGACTTCCCGCTTCGTCGACACCCTGAAAGACGTTTAGTACCAGAAGTAGTCTCGCTTTTGCAGCGAAATGCCCACCGTGGGCAAGGGCGCCGAAGGGGGCAGGATCTGAGGGCCGTCCGCGGGGTACCTGCGCCCATATCGGTCCAGGAAGCCGCGGCCGGCGAAGAGCCCCACGCCGGCAAACGCAGGTTTCGCAAGATTTACCAGACCGGGCACGAACACCGAGTGCGAGAATGTCCCGGGCGCCTCGGTGGCAGATACGCTTTCCTCGATCTGCCGAGTGCCGTTCAGAGAAATGGATGTCCTTCCCTCGTCTCCATGAGCGATCATGTTGCACAAGAGCACGCCGACGATTGCTGGACCCAGTGGCCAAGTCGCTCTGCTTTTCAACGTGTTTCCGTCTCTCATTGCACTCCTCGCAGTTGTTGGAATCCGGTTTCCGATTCGCGGGGTTGTTTCCTTTGTCATCGCCACTGGGACCCCACTGCGGTAGCCTGACAAACTGAGTTTGTAACCGTTAACGAGGGGGGAGGGGGGACAGGTCCATGTTTTGGGAGTCTCGTCCGGCGGGAAATCCACGCCGGTTGACCGAGAAATGGACCCGGGTACCTTCTGGACGACCACCGCCCTGTGAACCGTTCTCTGCGTGCCCTATACCGCACCGGCAGCCGTGATTTTGAACAACTGGCAAAAGTCGAGAAGCTCTTTCTTCCAGTTGCCCAGCAGCAACAGGTGGTGGTGCCCGCCGATATCGGGGTGCTTGAGGACGTCGTAATTACCGTCCGGCTTCCACTTGACCTGCTGCGTGCAGCTTCCGCCATGGCGCCTGGGAAATAACGGATTGAGCATGCCCACCACGGTGCCCGTCACAATACTCATGACCGGCTCGTTCCGGGCTGCCTTGATGCAAGTGACTGGCTGCCCTTTCGTCCAGACGGCCATCGCCATGGGGTCCTTCAGCCCGTGGTGAAACCGCAACTCGAACGGCCCCGGTTCCTCGCTCGTGCCGCGCAGCCGGGTCGGCCCCGTGCAATGCACGGCGACGAAGCAACCGCCGTCGGCACACGACGTGTCCCAGCCGATGTTGTGCATGAATCCCGGGCGGCCGAACAGCAGTTGCGATAGCGCCATGCACACGCCGCAGCTCAAGTCCTGTTCGCAAATCGCCGGCACGCCGTCGTCCATCATCCGCGAGAACGCCAGGCACGGCGAAGCGCTGTGCGGCATTGCCCGACCCACGGCGGCGGCGCTGCAATCCATCGTGAACGCGTCGGCCTGCTCCTGCTCGAGGATGTTGCGCGCCGCCAGGCAGCACAGCGCCCCATCGAGGACGGCCTCCGGGCTGGGGCCGGCGATCCGTTGGGCCGTACGCAGGTAGTAGTCGGCAATTGCCTTCACTTCAGCGTTGATCTTGACTTTTTCCTGGATGAACTGATCGTGCCAGTGAGACAGCGGCACGCGCAGCACCCGGGAGCCCCAAACCGGCAGCCGGGTCTCTTCGCGAGCGTTGCCCGTGACGTTGACGAAACGCATTTCTCGCAGTCGAGCGCGCGCCGCGAGATGATTGAGCCGGCTGACCACGTAACCAAAATCCTGCGTGGCGCAAAGCAGGCGCCCCGGGCGGGTAAGTTCTTCCCGCAGACCGCCGGAACCCCACCCGAACATCTTCTGGTTCGGTACGAAGAACAGCATCGGCGCGTCCAGGTCGAGGAGGATGGACTGGACTTCGCTGAGCGGACCGCGGAGGATGCTGAGCCTGATCACGACAAGTCCATCGGGCTGCTCCTTTTCCACCCGCGCCGCCCATCGGCGCGCGTCCTCCGGGGTGTTCAGCGGCGCCGGTGCGATGTCGAGCTTCAAGTTCAATGCTTTTGCCGCTTCGCGAAGTTGCCCCAAGTATCTTACGTAGTTGGGATCCAGTTCGCGCTGCTTCTCGTCATCGGGCGGCAGATCACAGCGTGGCCCATAATAGCCCGCCGCCATGATGGGCGATCTCCTCGGCCAGCCCCGCGAAGATCGGGTTCCGCATGACCGGCAGAAGGAGCGGCCCTACCACCCCGGCCGTAACGCCAAGCAGCCGGCGCCGGCTGAAGGCGCCCGCGGAATCAGGCGCCATGCATGTCGATGCGTCGCAGTAAGGGTGTTTTCCCATGTTCATTTTCCTTGGTACGTTGTGACAATCACGGCGGCCTGTTCGCTTGACCAGTTGTCCAGCCGCTCGACATGCACCTCTTCCGGATTGCCCGCGGCGATGCTCGCCGCCAGTTCCTCCTTCAGCCGCTCCTTTTGCGCATGCATCGACTCTTCCAGCCTCTCCCACTGCTCGATCGCGTGCGGGCTCTTCTTACCCGACTCGTAGGCCGTACCATCGACAAGGCACGCCGGCGTGCGGCTCTGGCCCATCAGCACCGGGAACGCCACGGAGCGCACGGGAAGCGCAATCCATGCGCAGGTGAACCGAGCGGGATCGTCCGGGTCGATCTCGACGGTCATCCCCGAAATGGACGAACCGAAACAGATGGACGGATCGCGCGAGACACTGCGGAAGAGGCTGAAGTCGACCGGTTCGGTCGATTCGCGCAGCCGGCGGGCTGCGGTGCTTTTGTTCAGCCGGCTGAGGTATGCCTTCTGGGTATGCACCTTCGAGACGACGTGGCCCGGATTGTTGCACACCTCGAGGATGGTGCCCTCGCGATCGACGAACAGCCAGTGGTTGCCACCGACGTTCCCGCCCGCGTACCAGCCCTTCGCCACGCAGTCCTCGATGATCGCCAGCGCTTCGGCGCAGCTCGATGCCCGTTCCGCGATGTGCCGCAGGATTGTGCCTCCCATAATGCCGCGGAACCTATCGGGGGCCGACTCCAGGCGCAGGGTGGAGGAGTCCTTCTTTCGGTTGGCGGGGTAGTCGCCCGCGCCGGCAAGCCCCTTCTCGTTGACCATCATGGACAGGCCGAGAATCCCCGTTGCGTTCGACACGGCAATAAACTTGTTGATCCCTTCAAGCGAGCTCTCCACAAGGTATGCCGCTTGCGGCGCGTCGCGGTTGTCGCGCGTCTTGTGGAACAAGATGGCCGCGTTGCGGGCATGATCGCGTGCAACGGCGTACGAGGTGCATTCCTCGGGATCCTCGCCCAGGAACCGGTTGCGGACCACGCCGTCGAGATAGGCGAGATACAATTCTTCGTCCACGCCGGCGGCACGGGCGGTTGCACGGGCTTCCTCCAGCCAATGCGGGGCGATTTTCTCGATGATTTGCAGCGAGGGAGCCGAACGTTCCAGCAGCGTATCCCTCGATATCCCCGCCGCGGCCGCCCGTTTCACATAGGCTGCCTCCAGATCGCGAACGATGTGCTCCTTGTTAATTGCGCCCCAGATCGTGCCGATTTGTCCGGGCGTGCCCGCGAGGCGGACCAGGGCGGGCCCCTCCGCGCCGGCCGGTGTTGCGGCCCCAATTGCCTCGGCTGAGGCGATGGAGACCAGCAGGAGGATTCCCGCCGACACTTGGATTAATCTGCCGTTCATGCGATGCTCACCCATTTCGGTTGACTGGAGGTCTCGGCCGCCTCATTTTCGTGGGCAGTCGGTTGGGTTGAAAAGAAAGAAGGAATCTCTCACACACACGGCAGCAAACCGCTCTCTGGAAACGGAGACTGGATTGGCGGCGGTCGCGTGTTGGGCGCCGCCTTTGGCAACACGTAACCGTTCACACGCCCGGGGGCAGTCCGCGTGAACGGTAACGCCGACGTGTTGTCTCACGGGCCCCTATTCGACGATCACGACCTCTTGCTCCCTGGTCAATCTGCCGTATTTGTTTTCGCCGATCACCCACACGTGCACGAGGCCTGCATCCCGAACCAGGCCGGCGGGAACGGTTGCCTTCCCGCTGCGGCGATCTTGCTCGGTAAGCCAAACGCAGTAGCGGTCGTAGGGGGGCTTGGGGTTCATGAGATGCACCCCGATGACGCTCAGGTTGCCGGCGGTGAACGTGATCTCCCACGGTTTGCCCCGCGTTGGCGCCTCGACGGGCAGGCGGAAGCCTAGATCGCACACGGAGAACTCGCACGCCTGGCTCAGGGAACCGTCCCTCATGACGCAATGCGCCGTATAATCGCCGCAGACGGAAAGCAGGCGTTCGATTACGCCCCGTCCTCGCAGGGCGATCTCTTCGACGACCGTATCGCCACGCTTGATGACGAGGGATTGGACGCCTTTGGAGTCCTTGTCCATGACATTGAATTTCACGGGCTGATCTTTGAAATACGGAACCCAGTCTCCGCGGTCGAGCAGCAGAACTCGATTGATGGCGGGCGTCGCGGAATCCTCGTCGTAGTTCGGAAACAGGAACGATTCCGCCTTGTTCTGCTCGCGCCAGGCGTCGAAGTTAGTGACCCGATACAGTCTGCGGCCGCCGGATGAAAT
>JAMOAF010000662.1 GCA_023621895.1 Planctomycetota bacterium | reverse complement strand
GTTCACGGCCAGCGCCGCGCAAGAAAGGCAATCGGTGTCGCTCCCATTGTAGAGATCCTTTCCAGGGGCAAACTGCGTGAGGACTCTCGAAACCCCCACAATGGGCCAAGGCGACGCGAACCCGTGCCAAGTGACAGGCAGACCGGTTTCGCAAGGGCGGAATCCGGCGGGGGCCGCGTTTCACGAAAGCGGCCAATGTCAAACCGTTCTGGCCCCCCTGGCGCCAAGAGCCGGACTGCTCGATTCCAACGACGCGCGGTCAAGCTGCCCACTCTCGGTTGAATTGGGGTATAAAGGGACTGACGGGACACTTTTGTCAGCCCATGCGGGCCGTCGCGGCATCTGAGGCGAGAATCCACCCGCGGCGGCACAAGACGGGCCGTGCGCCGCTCGCAATCGGGGATCCCCTTCGGAGTTGGTTCCGGCGTGTGAACGGCTACCCGACGAGGACGCCCTCAAGCTTGAGCAACCGGCGCTTCAGATTGATGCCTCCGGGGGCAGAGAAACCACCCAATCGACGATCCGACCCGAGAACGCGGTGGCAAGGAACGATCAGCGGCACCCGATTCGACGCCATGCACTGTCCAACCGCTCTGGCGGCTTTGGGTGAGCCGGCGGCGGCGGCCAAGGCGGCGTACGTGGTCGTCTCGCCGAACAGCACCGCGCGGCAAGCGCTGGCCACCCGCTTCTGAAAGGCCGTCATTCCGTCGAAATCCACGGGAACCGCGCGAAAATCCACGGGCTCGCCGACTGTGTACGCCTCAAGCCGTTCAATCAGTTGCGGATCGGCCGATTCGGCCGGGCTGTCTGGCCGGACGGAAACGCCCAGCGCACGCAGCGCTGCCTCGCGTGTCGAGTGGCCAATCGAGAGACGCGCCACCGCCGTGCCGTGCCAGCAAATTCCCACCCATCCGAGTGGCGAACGAAAGCTTGTGCAAGTGATGGCTCGGTGCTTTTCCTCCATGGCGTCACAGACCTCGCGACAGCGGACAAGGTTCAAGGTTCAATTCCCACTGGCCAAGAATGGAATACTCTTCGTCTGTCATTAGCTCAATTGGGGGGCGGCTTTGACAGTTTCTCCACACCCCTCCTATACTACAATGACGTTGCCGACCGGACGAGTTGCGGGACGTTTTCCCCTCAGCAAGAGGGGGGCCGTGCCTCGCCGATTTTGGTGGGGCCCGGGGCAAGACCGACCCAAAGGGGCGCCCCGTTGGGCGCCGGTCCGGCCATGCGGAGAAGACACCAGTTATCGATCGTGATCGGTGGAAGGAATTGCCCCGGATGACTCCTTACAGTTCACTTTGCGACGACTTCTACGTCAACATGAATCTGAGCACGGAGATGGACCTGCCCGCCAACCGCGAAACGGTGCTCCATTTCTTCGAACGCGTCCAGAAAAAATATCCCACGATGCGCAACTTCTACAGTCGCGATCGGGGCGACTTCATCCTCGAAGAGGACAAGGACCAGGGAAGCTACCGCTGGTGCACGATCGAATCGCGCCGGGTTTGTTCAGGGCATGTCAATCCCGAAACCATCGACAGCGCGCTAGCGCAGCACCGCCTCGTGCTCGATCTGGCCCCTTACGACCTCTCCGTCAGCCCGCTGGACTGCGAAGCCCTCGACCTGCTCTACGGGTTTGACTACACCTACCGGGGGAATCACAATCAACTTGTTACCGAAGCCCTGGGGGTCAGCCCCTCCTTCGAGCGAATGCTGGACATCCCCGGTTCGACGGTCATCAACCACGAGCCCTCGCTCACGCTGGCGCTCGACGACGACTGCCGGCTACAGTGCCGCTTGAGCATCGAGAACCGCACGAATGCGTATCAGATTCGAACCGGCGAGTTTCCCGAGGAGCAGCTCAGCGTCTACGTGACGGCCAGGCAGTATGGCAGCCTCAAGGCGAACACCACCTTCAGCGAGACGCTCTCCCAGCTCGAAGGCATCTGCCGCGACCTGATCGAGAATTACGCCATCGAGCATATTCTCCAGCCGCTACAGCGGACGATCGCGCTGAAATAGCCGAGGCGCGGCCGGCGGCGATCAGCGGCTGGGCGGTCCGCCGCTCGCCAGGCGCCCCGTCACCGGGTCGAAATACGCCGTCGCGCCCGTGTATTTCACCGGCGTGTAGCGCCGCTCGACGGCAGCCAGCTTCTCGAGCAACTCCCGGCTCAGGCCGGAAAGAACCTGCTCGCGGACGTCGGCTAGGCTCTTTACCCCTGGGTGGACTTCGTCGCAGCGAATCAGGTGCACCCCGAAAGGGGTGACCACCGGCGGGCTCACATCGCCGGGCGCCAGGGAGAAAGCCGCCGCGGAAAACGCTTCGACCATTGGGCCGTGCCGGCCGATGCGGCCAAGCTTGCCGCCGTCCGCCGCGCTCGGCCCTTGCGAATCGCGGCGCGCAGCCTCCGCAAAAGAGATCGCCCCGCCCGCAATCTCGGCTCGGAGCCTCTCGGCCTTGGCAATCAACGGCTCGACCGCTTCCGCCCCGCGGGCGTCTTGGAACCGGAAAAGAACGTGGGAAACCGAAAGCTCCGTCCCGTCCAGCTCCCGGCGATGGGCTTGGAAATACTCTTCCAGGCGCTGCTCCGTCGCGTACCGGTCGAGGTACTGGCGCCACTGGAGCTGCCACGCAATCTCGCGCCGCAGCCGCCCGTCATCGATTCGGCCTCCCGTAGCCGTCCCGCCCGCACTCCGCTTACGGCTCTCCAAAACCCGGTCGATCTGTTCAGGAGCAACCATCGTCTGCGTCCGCTTTGCATAGGCCAGCACGAGGCGGCGGGCGACGAGCTCTTCGAGGACCCGCGCCTCGGCCATCGGCCGCAGCGAGGACGGCAACTCCCGCTCACCCGCCACAAGCTCGACCATCCGCCGGACCTCGTCCACGGAGACGGCTTCCGCGCCCACCATCGCGGCAACTTCCGCCTCGCGCTGGCGATCCGCCGCGAAGACGCGGCAAGTCGGCGACAGGGGCCATGCCGCCTGGAGCGTCAAGACGGCGAGAGAGACCGCGAGACCCGCTGTCGCGGCGGCCGTTGTCCCTCGCCGAGTGCAAAACTCCCGCCGAGAGCGGCGGCTCGGCCGATTCCTGCTCAGTCCCACCACCAGACATTCTCCGATCGATCGGGAGGCGGCGAGGCGGCGCGCCGCCCAGACACATCGCCCCCCGTTTCCGTGGCAATCGAGCCGGCGGACACCAATCGCTCCGGATCGACGCGGACGCCGCCGCTGACACCCACCACCAGCACGCCGCGCCTCAGAACGCGGTAGCCGATTACCGAGTCGACCTGCCTGGGCGTCGGACCGAGCCGGACCGGGAAGCGCGCGTCATCGCCCCAAAAGGCCATGCTCCACCCGATCCTCTCGGCGAGCGACTCCCGGCGAACCAGCGCGCAGGCGAGAGACAGGTCGCAGACGTTGCGCAACTCGGCGTAGATCGGGTAAACCTCGCTGAGCTGCTCGAACTTGCCCGTAAACGCCTGGGCAAACTGCCGGTTCAGGTCGTCGGATTTGCCCGTATGGATCCGCTCGCCGTCGGCCGCAAGGAGTTCGTTTTCGCTGAGCACTTTGACGCCCGGGCCGCGAAAGGCGAACGCCGTGCGGTCCTCCGACGCCAGGACGGCGTCGTAGTTGAGCGTAAACCACCAGCGGAGCACCGACATCGCGCTGGGCGCATCGCCCGACCGGCGCACGAGCTCGAGGTAACTCTCCACCCCCGGCACTCCCTCCTCGATGCCCATCCCCACGAGCTTCATCCGGTAGTCGGCTTCGAGCATCACCGCGGCGATCCGAGTGCCGGGGTCGATGCCGTAGACTTCGAGGTTCTGCTTGCCCAGCTTCTCCCGGAGGGTCGCCAGCCACCGAGCGCGCTCGCCCTGTTTCAACGGCTGTTGGCTCGACTGTTCGGCAAAGGCCTTCACCCGGGCGAGTCCTTCTTGGGAGGGCACGATCAAGCAGCCGAGCCGCAGATCGTCGCCCGCCATCATCCGGCGCAGGATGACAACCAGGTCCTCGAGGCGGACCACCGGCTCGGATGTTTCAACGCTCACGATGCGGCCTTCAGCGCCAACTTGCCAGCCGCCGGCCGGCCCGGCAATCACCAGGTCCCGGGTCTCCGGATAGACGAACACGTACTGGATTCGCCGCAGGCCAGCCAGATACTCCATCTCCTCGGTAGGTCCTTTTCTGGCGGCCGCGCGAAGCTGGAGCTGTTTTTCCAGCCGCGGCAGCGATACCTTTCGAAGCGGGGAATTGCGGCGCGCGTCGAAATTGCCGCCGGCCGTCGCTTCCAGGCCGCGCAAAGCCGCCAGCCGATCGCCGCCCGCCTGGATGGCCAACTGAAGCGTTCCGTCGGGATCGATATAGACGCCGGTGGTAAACGGCGCAATCGAACCCGGCCCCCCCACGTCCTCCCAACTCTCCGGCTGAATCGTCGAAGTGATCAACTGGATCAGGCTGTCGAAATCGGCCATCGCCCCGCCGCCGCGGCTGCCGATCGGTGCACGGGCGGCCTCCGAAAGGGCCGCGGCACGCACACGCTCGTCGTCGATGCCCGCCGCGGTCTCCAGCGACGCGTTCCATCCGCCGCCCGCCGCCTGGGCGCCGGCAATCTGGGCCAGCAGGGCGTCGCGCTCGGCGACCGACACCACGGCCCTGGCGGTCGCCAATGCCGGACCGAACTCGCCGGCGGCAATCTGCGCGGCGGCCCGCTCGCTCGCGGCGGCGCCTGCTGAAAATGCCTCGTGGACGGGAACAGCGGCCGCCAGCCAGGCCAGCAGCACTCCCGCCGCACACACCCCAAGACTGGTTTCCCTTGCCGCCATCGCCTTGCCTCCTCCGGAAAGGAACGGACAAGAGGCCGGGGAGCCGACCCCATGCACCCAAACGCTATCAATGAGCTTGCGTGATTTTAGGGAGGAATTCATGAGAGCGTGATAGCCGCGTGGGCTTGCCCCGCGCTCTCCTGCGCTGCGGCACAACCCGTACGTAACGAAGCGCGGGGCAAGCCCGCGCGGCTATCTGAATAACGGCCGCTTTTTTTACGAATCACGCAACCTCATTTATCATATTCACTATCTCAGGAATTGCGGCCGGGACAAGTGCCTGTCCTGAAAACCAGGTGGAGAGTGGCGGTGGCCACGGGCGCACGTTCCCAAGCCGGAGCTTGGGAACCAGGCGGAGGTTTTCACCTCCCCATCTGTCGCCCCTTGCGGGCGTGAACACTCAGGGCGCCAGCCCGGCGACGGCGGACTCGAATCGATAATGCCCTGCCGCGATGCGAAAACCGGCGGTACCTTCCACGGGCGGCAGCCCATCGACGCCCGGAGACTGAAGCGCCGGCTTGCCGCTTTCGAGAATACTCTCCGGGTGTGCCGATGGAACATAGACGCTCGCCGTGGTATTCGGCGGAATCAATACGTCGAGCGTGAACTTGTCACGATCGATCTCCCATGCGACGCGGAACTCGCCCCGGACGGATTCGTAGCGCGCCTTGACCGAGCTCAGACCGCTTACAGGCCGCGGGTGAATTACAAAATGTTTATAGCCCGGCTGGCTCTCATCGGGATTCAGCCCGACGATCATTCGCCAAATCCACTCGCCGGCGCCGCTCAGACCGACGTGGCTGAAGTCGTTCATGATGTCGGGATTGAAGCCCAAGTCCTTGCGCCAGCCGTCAAATCGTTCCCAAATCGTCGTGGCGCCGCAGTCGATCATGTGGCGATACGACGGAAACTCCGGATTCATGGCAATCTTGTAGGCCAGATTCGCTTGCCCGTTCGCCGACAACGCCAGCAACAGCCGCTTGGTGCCGTGGATGCCGGTGGAGAGTCTGCCGTCGTGGGTCCGGACCGCGGCCAGCAAATGCTCGATCGCCCGCTTCTCGCGCAATCCGTCCAAGATGCCAATTTCCAGCGCAGTGGCATAGCAGGCTTGCGTGTCTCCCTGGATGCGACCCTGTTCATCTACATAGGCCGCAACAAAGGCGTCGGCGATCTTCCTCGCCAACTCACGGTACCGGGTCGCTTCGTCGTCTCTTTCCAGCGCGGCCGCCATCTTGGCCACCAACCGGGTCGAGTTGGCCCAGAAAGCCGTGGCGAACAACTCCTTGGGGGTCAACGGCTGAGCGGGAGTGCGGGCCTGCGTCCAGGCTTGCCGTGAGCTGACCATGACCGCATCCAGCCAATCGCTGTAGTCGTTTCCGCGGCGGGGCGCCCTCCTGGGTGATCGAACATTCGAAGGCATGCTGGTTTGTGGTATCGGCATCAGCGCGCATCGCGATGCCCAGCCGATCGTGCGGATGCAGCCCGACGTGCAGAACCAGGGCTACGCCGCCGGCGTGGCGGCGGCAATGGCCGCCAAGAACCACGTCCCTCTGCGCAGAATCGACGTCCGGAAATTGCAGCAGCACCTTGTCGAGAAGGGCAACCTGACGAAGAGCGTATTGGCCGACACCGATTCGTTTCCCGTCTCAGACGACGGCGTGGCTGAAGCGGTCAAGAACACGCATCCTCCAACCCGAGCCGGCGAGAAGTCGCCGAGCCTGGCGGTCGTTCTCGCCCATCCCGGCGTTGCCTTGCCGTTTCTGCGAGAAGCCTATGCCCAAAGCGGTGGCGAGAAAAAGCTCTACTATGCAAAAATTCTCGGTATGCTCGGCGACGGGAGCGGCCTGGATACTCTCCTGGAGGTGCTCGCCAAGGCCACGCGCTGGGACGCCAGCCCGCATTACCTCATCAATCAGGAATTCGAGAACTGGCAGCTTGTCGGTTGGGAGGCCAGCAACCTCGACAATACGATCATGGCGATCGGGCGGATCGGCGACCGCCGCGCGGTGCCGGCTCTCATCGAAAAAGTCAAAATGCTCGAGCCGGATCCCGCTCCGCCTCTCGGCATTACGCACTTCCAGCCGCTGGATTACGGAGTCACGCACTACCGGGCGTTGGCGCAGGCTCTGTCGAACCTTCAGGACCCGCGAGCGGCCGAGCCGCTCGCGGCAGTGCTTGCTCGCGACGACATTCGCGGCTTTGCCCAGGTCGAATTGGGAAGATTAATTCGGGGCCCGGAACAACCCGGCACAATCGACCAGTATCGCAACCACGCCGTGCGCGAGTTGCAGCTTGCCAGGGCGCTCTTCTTGTGCGGTGACCACAACGGTCTGGGCAGACAAATCCTCGAGGAGTACAGCGAAGA
>JAMOAF010000515.1 GCA_023621895.1 Planctomycetota bacterium | reverse complement strand
GATCGAGCGGCCGTAGAGCCGCGCTAACCTCGAGATTTCAAGCGTGCTGACGGCGCGCTCGCCGGATTCGATGTTCACGACCGCCGTTCGCGGAATGCCCAGCGCCGCTGCGGCCTGTTCCTGAGTAACTCCGCAGTTCTTCCTAGCGTCCCGCAGGCGCTGTCCGATTATGGTCTGGCTAAGTGGCATTGCTCTCTCCTTACGCACTGTCGATGGCCGGCCGACGGGAGTTCATCGCGCCGATGACAACCGTCCCAGATCAGCACATGATGCCAAGCGCACGGCGCAACTCCCCGCCGAACCGATACCCTAATAGTATCATTATCGGACACATGTGGCAATACTTGACAATAATGTCCGTCAAACCAGTCGGGCATGGCGAGGTGAAAACCTAATCCGTCACCAGCCCCTGCTGTTTTCAGTGCCATCAGAAGACAACCATGGAACAAAAAAGGCCAAACGCTGGCCATGGGTGGCAACAATTGGCTCGCCCGGATGGGCGCGCCCGCTGGAGTGTGGGTGCTCGGCGGCGGTGCTGGACGTAAACCTATCGCTTCGTCCGGACCAGCGCGTTCTTGGCCAGGGGGCGCGGTTGTCCGGGTTGGAAACCTGCGGTCCGTCCCCCCCGCCCACGCGTTTCCGGCACGCGCTGCTCGTTGGTTCCGAAGGGGCCGCAACAAACCAACGTAAGGGCAACGGCCTGGGCACGGTATCCATCATGGACCGAAAGCCCTGAAATGGCGCGTAAAACAGCGCCGCCCCCCCCAACGTACCGTTTGTTCGCGTTGTGTTCCGCCCGTCCGTCCTGTCTCGCCCTTTCAGGGCTTGCACCGTTCGTCACTTCCCGAACCCAGCCACGGCGCGAGCGCGGCGATCGCCGCTGCGCTCTCCGCTGGACTGATTTGTGGCTGCCCCTTTCGGGGCGAAATCCAAAAGCAAACGCATGGTGCCGCCGCAAGACCGTCAACTGCTTTTCTCCTATCTTCCCAACTGCCCTATCCGTTCATGCGACGCCCCAAAACCACCTGTCTCCCCAACTCAAAAGCGCAAAAGCTGACGTGGACCCGGATGGCCGTGGGCGGTGGGCCGCCGCTTGTGTCAAGGTGATTTGCACGTTCGGCGGAATGGCGGGCGCATTGGGCGGCGCGGAATCGATCGGGATGGGCCGCTCTGGACCACCCTACGCGGCGAGCGGATTGCGGGTTGCGGTGGGCCGACGCTTGTGTCAAGGTGATTTGTACGTTCGGCGGAATGGCGGGCGCATTGGGCGGCGCGGAATCGAACGGGATGGGCCGCTCTGGACCACCCTACGCGGCGAGCGGATTGCGGATTCCGGTGGGCCGACGCTCGCGTCAAGGTGATTTGCACGTTCGGCGGAATGGCGGGCACATCGGGCGGCGCGGAATCCATCGGGATGGGCCGCTCTGGACCACCCTACATGCCGAGCAGGCGGTCGAGGGTCTCGTAGAGCTGCTTGGCATGGATTGGTTTGGAGATGTAGTCGTCCATGCCCGCCGCCAGGCAGCGCTCCCGGTCGCCTTTCAGCGCGTGGGCGGTCATCGCCACTATCGGAACGCGGGCGCCGGTCGGCTTCTCCCCTGCGCGGATCAGGCCCGTTGCCTCCAAGCCGTCCATTTCCGGCATCTGCACGTCCATCAGCACCAGGTCGAACGGCTGCGACTGGAGCGCGGCAATGGCCTCGCGGCCGTTTCCGGCTACGACGACCGTGTGCCCGTGACGCTCAAGCAGGGCGACGGCGAGCTTCTGGTTCACGACGCTGTCTTCGGCCAAGAGAATCTTCCACGGGCCGGGGCGTTTTTCGCCGGCGCCCGGCGAGGCCGGCGCCGGCTCCTCCAGGACATCTTCGATCCCCAGCGACGTGACGATCGCATCGAACAGTTCGGACTGTTTGACCGGCTTGAGCAGGTAGGCGGCGATCCCATACTGCTCGCAGCGCGTTTGATCCTCAGGGCGATCGCCGGAGGTGAGCATGATCACAGCCGCCTCCGACATCCCCGGCTCGCGGGCGATCTGCTCGGCCAGGGTGAACCCGTCGATCTCGGGCATGTGCGCATCGCTGAGGACGAGGCGGAAGGGTTCGCCGGCTTCTCGGGCCTCGCGAATCCGCCGGAGGGCCTCCCTGGCGCCCGCCGCCGTTGCGGGGACCATGCCCCAGCCGGCGAGCATTTCCTCGAGAATGTGGCGGTTCGTGGCGTTGTCGTCGACCGCCAGAACCCGCAGGCCGAAAATCGCGGCGAGGTTCGGGCGGCGGTTCCGGCCCGGCTTGTCGTCGGCCAGGTCGAATCGGGCCGTGAAGTGAAACGTGCTCCCCTCGCCCAAGCGGCTATCGATCCACATCCGGCCGCCCATCTGCTCGACGAGCCGGGCGGAGATCGCCAGCCCCAGGCCGCTGCCCCCGTGACGCCGCGTCAGCGCGCCGTCGACCTGCTCGAAGGGATGGAAGATGGCGGACTGCTTCTCCGCGGCGATGCCGATCCCGGTATCCCGGACGGAAAAGTGCAGCGTCACGTTCTCACCCGTGCGCGACTCGACGCCGGCGTCGAGAACCACTTCGCCCTGTTCGGTGAACTTCAGCGCGTTGCCCACCAGGTTGACCACAACTTGGCGGAGCCGGCTGGGGTCGCCGGCCACGACGCGGGGCGCGTCCGGGGCGACGTGGCAGGCCAGCTCCAGCCCCTGCTTGTGCGCCCGCAGGGCGAGCGATTTCATCGTGTCGCCGAGGACCTCCCGCAGGTCGAACGGCGCATGGTCCAGCACGAGCCTGCCCGCCTCGATCCGGGAGAAGTCGAGGATGTCGTTGATCACGGCGAGCAGGGCCTCACCGGAGTCCTTCACGGTGGCCAGGAAATCCCGCTGGTGAGACGAGAGCGGGGTCTCCAGGACCAATTCCGTCATGCCGATGATGGCGTTCAGCGGCGTGCGAATCTCGTGGCTCATGTTGGCCAGGAAGGTGCTCTTGGCGCGGCTGGCCGCTTCCGCCGCGTCCTTGGCCGCGCGGAGCGCCTCCTCCGCCCGCTTCTCCTCGGTGATGTCACGGATCGTCGCCTGGAGCATCGTCCGGCCTTCCAGCTCCATCCGCGTCAAGAGCACCGAGGCGTAGAACTCGCGGCCGGTGCGCTGCTTGTGGATCCACTCGAAGAAATGCGAGCCCCTCTCGACCGCCAGGGCCATCATCCGCTGGGCCTTGACCGTCGACAACTCCCCGTCGGGCTGGCGCTCGGGCGACAGGTCGGCCGGCGCGAGCGACGTCAGTTCCTCCTCGTCGCGGCAGCCGAACAGGGCGACCGCGGCCGGGTTGCCGCTTAGGAAGTTGCCCCCCGGCGTGACCATGACGATCGCATCCCTCGACGAATCGTGGAGCGTGCGATACTTCGTCTCGCTCGTCCGCAGCGTTTCATGCGCTCCGGCAAGCTCCGCCGTCCGCTCGCGGACGCGCGTCTCCAACCAATCGCGGGCGCGGCGAATCTCCTCGTCCGCGCGGCGGCGCTCGATGATCTGCCACATCCCCTGCATCAGCAGGGTCAATTGCCGGATGTCGGATTCGCCGTAGGGCTCGTCCTTGTTCCCCACGCCCGAGACGAGCACGATCCGCCCGCCGTCGAAGATCGGCACGTTCATGTGGCGGGTGACATGGACGTGCCCCTCGGGGTGGCCTTTCTTGGCCGGGTTCGGGGCCGCATAGTCGTTGGTGATAACGGGCTTCCGCTGGCGGACGGCTTCACCCCATAAGCCCGTCTCCGCGACCTGGTAGACAATCGGTTTGTCGATGACCTGGCACTGGTCCATGGCCGTCTTCGACCAGGCGTGCATCGTCAGCTCGGTCTCATCGGCGTTCATGAAGGCGAGATAGCCGATCTTGCTTTCCGTCAGCCGCACGGCCTCCTCGAGGACAAAACCCGTGATTTCCTGGAACGTGGCTGCCGACATCTGGTTCAGTTGAAGCAGGGCTTCGAGGCGCGATTCATCGAGGCGCAGGTCTTTTTCCGCTCTCTGCCGCTCCTGTTCCAGTTGCAGGCCGTGCAAGGCGAATGAGATGTCTTCCGCCGCTTCGCGAAACAGGCTGCGGTTCTCTCCGTCGATCTCGGAGCCGGCCGGCAGCGACGCGAGCATGACCCCGTACAATTCACCGTCAAACCCGAGGCGAACGGCCATCGTTCGCCCGTCGCAGTGCAGCCTGCAAACGGGGCAGTCTTCACAGGCGGCGATCTCCTCGCCGAAAACGCGGACCTCCGCGGAGTCGAGAATTTGCCGAAGGCACCGGGGCGCCTCCGCGCGCTGGAGGCTCTCCCGCAGCGGCAGGAACGATTCTCCCAAGCCGGCCTCGGCCACCACCGCAAGGCGCCAGCCGTCTCGCAAGACGGCGATCCAGGCATGGCGGTAACCGCGGCTCTCGACCAGGTTATCGCAAACCTGGCGCAACAGCCGCTGCGGGTCCTTTTCCTTGGCGACGATCTGGCCGATGTTGCGGATGCCGCGCAAGACCGCGTTCAATTGCTCCAGCCGTTGCCGGCTTTCGCGAAGCGACTGGGCCGAGTCTCGCATTGCGCGGAACACCGGGACCATCCCCCCGATGCCCAGCAGCATCAGCACGGAGATGGCAAGTCCGACGACCTCGTAGGGAAGATCGAATGCAAGCGGCGCGCCGACGCCGAGCGTCCCGGTGAGGGGAGCGCAGCGCCGAGCGACCATCAACAGGATCGCGGCGGCCACGAGTCCCCACGCCCATCGCTTGCCGGTCAGCCAGATCAGCCGGACGGCGAGCGCCGCCGCCGCAGTCTGGACCATGATCGACAAAATGAGAACGAGCGTCGAGCCCATGCGAGAGCCCCCCGAGGGAAAAACGCCAAGCCACCAGCGGCACTACTTATCTTAGGTGCAGGCCGCGGTGGGGACCAGAGTTGCGCGGACGCGGGGGGCGCTTTTGGGCAAGGTTCAAGGCTCAATTTTCAATGGCCAAGAGTGGGCCAGACCGGGCGTTTGATGCGGACCAGAGTTGCGCGAACGCGGGGGGCACTGTCTGGGCAAGGTTCAAGGCTCAATTTTCAATGGCCAAGAGTGGGCCAGATTAGGCCTTCTGGTTGGAAGCACCGAACTGATTGACCTTGGACCTTGGACCTTGGACCTTGGACCTTGGACCTTGGACCTTGGACCTTGGACCTTGAACCTTGGACCTTGGCACTTCTTGTCAAACAAATGCAGAGGCTCGGGCCTTCATTGACGGCAGTCCTGCAACATTTAATACCGATTCAGACCTCTTCGAGCATTGCCTTTCGATGTTGGCCCAGGGCGTCGGCCGAAATCATGGCGTCGAGCACGTCGGCCGCGGTCACTTTGAACGGGTGGTTGTGGCAAAGCGACCCTTCCCCGGCGCAGGCTGCCGCCAGGGCCTCGAGCCGCTCTCGGGCGATTCCTTCAAGGTTCAAATCGGCGAAGCTGACCGGCAGGCCGATCTCGATGAGGAAATCGACGATCGCGCTTTTGTCGTCCACGTCGAAATCGTCGTCGAGACAAAGCTGCGCGACAACGCCGAAGGCAACCTTCTCGCCGTGCATCATTCCGGCCTCCCGGCACCCCGGCTCGTTTGAAAGCAGGTTGCCGATCATGTGGGCGGTGGCCAGCCCTCCGCTTTCGAAGCCCAGCCCCGACAGGAGCACGTTGGCCTCGACCACCTTCTCGACCGCCGGCGTGACCAGCCCCAGCTCGACGTCGCGCTTCGCGTCCGGCCCGTGCTGAAGCAGCGTGTCGAAGGCCAGCCGGGCCAGCGCCATGGCGGCCATCGTCGGCTGCCCGCCGGCGATGTTCAGCGCCCGCGACTTCTGCGCCGCCTCGGCCTCCAGCCAGGTCGATAGGGCGTCGCCGATGCCGGCCACGAACGCCCGAACCGGGCCGCCGACCACCACCTGCGTGTCGACCAGGACCAGATCCGGGTTGAACGGCCAGCAGTCGAAGCCGACGAAATTGTGCTCCGCGTCGTACCAGACCGAGGCCGCGCTGGTGGGCGAATCGTTCGACGCGATCGTCGGGCAGGTGACCATCTTCAGGCCCAGGTCGATGGCCACGGCCTTGGCCACATCGAGCGCCTTGCCTCCGCCGACGCCGATCGAGATTTCGACGGCCTCCCGCCGGGCAATCTCACCGACCCGTTTCCGCTCCTGGCTCGTCGCCTCGCCCTCGAAGTTCACATCGACCATCTCGATCCCCGCGGCGTCGAGGCTCGCGGCGACGGCCTGGCCGACGATCCCCTTGACGTGGGCATCCCAGAGGACGAGCGCCTTGGCGCCCAGAGGTTTCAGGTAGTCGCCCAATTCGTTGAGCACCCCCCGGCCCTGCACGTATTTCCGCGGCGCGATGAGTATCGATTTCATTTGCACATTCCCTATTCCCTGCGGTTCGGTTTCAATGCTCTTTTGAGCCGGTCCGAAAATCGCCGGCGGCACTCCGTTGATGATCGGCAGGCCCCGCTCGCCGCGGAGCATCCGCGCCAAGTGGCCGGCCATCAGAGGCGGGCTGCCCCGGAACGCGTCGATCGTGCTGCCGGCCAGGTGGGGCGTAATCGTCACGTTCTCCAGGGTCAACAGCGGCGAGTCCGGCGGCAGCGGCTCCACGTCGAAAACGTCGAGCGCCGCCCCCATGATCCGCCGCTCGGCAAGGGCCGCAACCAGCGCCCGCTCGTCGACCAGCCCGCTCCGCGCCGTGTTGACCAGCACCGCGCTGGGCTTCATCATGGCCAATTCGGCCGCCCCGATCAAATGGCGGGTCTCCTCGCTCAGCCGAGCGTGGAGAGAAACGACGTCGGCTTGCCGCAGCAACGCGGGCAGATCAACCAGTCGGGCCGGCGCGGGATCGCCCTGAAAAAAGGGATCGTAGGCGAGAATCCGGCTGCCGAACGCCTCCAGGTAACGGGCCACCAGCCGGCCGACCGCGCCGTAGCCGACCAGCCCCACGGTCTTTTCGTTCAACTCGGGAATCGCCGCACTGTTGGCGAACTCGCGCCGCCACCGGCCGCTCTTCAGGCAGGCGTGCGAGCGGGCCAGGTTGCGAATCTCGGCCAGAATCAACCCCATCGTGCACTCGGCCACCGCCCGGGCGTTGCGCCCCGGCGTGTTCAGAACGCTGATCCCCCGTTCGGTCGCCAGGTCGACGGCGACGTTTTCGACCCCGCCGCGGAGCACGCCGAT
>JAMOAF010000241.1 GCA_023621895.1 Planctomycetota bacterium | reverse complement strand
GGGTTCAGGGTTCAGGGTTCAGTTTTCACTTTCACCTCGTTCCCAAGCTCCGGCTTGGGAACGCTCGCTTGTGGCCACCGCTTGACGGCACCTGGGATGGTGAAAGCATAGTCTGACGGATGGCAGGGTTCCCAAGCAGGAGCTTGGGAACCAGGGAAAGCTGGAGCTTGGGCGCCGGTAAGCGATTGCACGGGGGCGCCCAATTGCGGGGAGCGAGGGTCTTGCACGCCTCGACGAACCTTGGTGAAAATGATCGCAATGTGACGCTGGCTTCGTGCCGCCACGTCCGTGGCGGGCACGACGGCATCGTGATCGATCGAACGCGGGCGAAGGGGACGGCATGGGCTACTATTATTATCCGCGGCTTCGCAGGTTGGCATATCTCGCGGCGTGCTACCTGGCGCTTGCGCAACAGGTCTGCGGGGACGGCGCCTATGGGGAGGATGCCGCCGGGGGGCTGGCTGCCGCTGCAATCCGGCCCGTTCACCCCCTGCTGATTCGCAACGAGCACGCCCCTCTCCTGCGAATCGTTGTGGAGGTGGAGCGCCGAGACGACGTGGCTGTGACCGGCCTTTACTTCTCGCTCGACGGCACCGATGACCTCGGCGATCTTGACTGGCTGGCCTTGTTCACCACCGGCGACAAAGAAGATTTTTCACCGGCCGCGGCCCTCGGTGAACGGGCCAGGCCGGCGGCGGCGATCGCGTTTCGCGTCCGGCAGGCTCTCCGCCCGGGCAAGCACGTATTCTGGCTCTCGTGCCGGTTGAAGGACACGGCCGACTTGTCGCATCGCGTCGCCGCCGCGTGCACGGCGATCGAGACGACAGCCGGCCGGCTCACTCCTCGCGATGCATCGCCCGGTGCCCGGCAGCGGATCGGCGTTGCGCTCCGCAAGCATTGGGACGACGGGGTTCACACGTATCGCATCCCGGCACTGGCGACGACGCCCAAGGGAACGCTGCTCTGCGTGTATGACATGCGGCGGCGGATGGCGCGCGACCTCCAGGAAGACATCGACACCGGCCTCAGCCGCAGCACCGATGGCGGACGGACCTGGGAGCCGGTGCGCGTGATCATGGACATGGGCCGGTATGGCGGGCTGCCGCAGGAGCAGAACGGCTGTAGCGATCCGGGCATCATCGTCGATCCGCAGACGGGCGAGGTTTTCTGCTTCGCCGTTTGGATGTCCGGCAAACCCGGCAAGCATCAATGGACCGGCGACGGTTCGGAACCGGGCTACGAAATCGGCAAGAGCGCCCAGCTCCTCATGGTGCGGTCGCGGGATGACGGCCGCACGTGGAGCCGGCCGGAGAACCTCACGCGCAAGCTGAAGCAGGAAGCCTGGTGGCTGCTCGCGCCCTCCCCCCAGCAGGGCACCCATCTGCCGGACGGCACGCTCGTGATGCCCGTCGAGGGACGCGACGAGACGGGGGAGTCGTTTGCCACGGTGATGATCAGCCGCGACCATGGCGGGACATGGACCGTCGGCAACCCGGCGTTCCGCGGCGGCAACGAGTGCCAGGCGGCTCAACTCGGCGACGGCTCGATCATGCTCAACATGCGCAACGACCACGAGCGTTTTCGGGCCGTGTACGTGACGAAGGACTTGGGAAAGACCTGGCAGCCCCACGAAAGCAATCGCAACACGTTGATCGAGCCGAACTGCAATGGCAGCCTGCTGCGCGTGGATTACGAGCAGGCCGGCGAACGGAAACACGTGCTGTTGTTCGCCAATCCGCACTCGCAGACGGCCCGCACGCATCACACGATCCAGGTCAGTTTCGATGACGGCCTCACGTGGCCGAAGGGGCATCACCTACTGCTGGACGAGGGCCGGGGGGCGGGTTACCCCAGCCTGACCCGAGTTGACCAGCGGCACGTGGGGATCGTCTACGAGGGGAGCCAGGCGCACCTCGTGTTTGAAAAACTCTCATTGGCAGAACTGCTGGACACCCCATGACACGCCGATTCCTGATCATTCCAGCCGGCCGTTCACTTTAAATGCCGGCGGAGGAACTCGAATGTGCCGACGCCGTGGATTTCGTGCGGGCCGACGAACCACTCGATCTCGCACCGGTCGCCGATTCCCAGCCGGGCCTGGTAAAGGTGCCGCACCTTGGCGAACTCGTAGGCCACCGCCTCGTCGCTCGACACGCCGTCGAAATGCCCCCGTTCGACCATGAAGGGCCGCGGGCAGATCAGCGCGGCCATCTCCGAATAGTTGAACGTGCTGCCCAGGTCGAATTCGAAGATTTCGTATTCGATCGTCCCCACGTAACTGTATCTCGAGCGGCTCGACGCGTTCTTCCAGACCCAGTCGTTGAAATCGGCCGAACAGATCGCCGCCGAGTAATTCCGCACCAGCGGCGGCACGCGCATCGCCGTCTTCCCGCCATAGGAGATGCCGTAGAAGGCGATCCGATCTCCCGCGACGAACGGCAGCGTCTTCAGCCAATCGGTGATCTGCTGGTGCTGCGGCACGATGATCGAGAAGAGCGTCTTCTTGAGCGGGTTGGCCTTGCGCTGGAGGGACCGGAAGCGGTCGCCGAAGACGTAGAGGTTCTGAGGCGCAAACACCACGAATCCCTCGTCGGCCAGCCTGGCCCCGTAGCTCCCATAGGCGCCGAGCTTGCCGCGGATGGCGTTTTCCGGCCGCCCCTCCAAACCGTGCTGGGCGACGACGACCGGCCGGCGCTCGCCCTCCGGGATGTTCTTCGGCACCAGGAGCACGCCGTAAGCGAACACGCCCGGCCAGACATCCAGCACGATCTCGTAGCCCGACCAGAGAGGCTGGTCATAGACCTTCCGCGTCCGCGGGCGCGGCTTTTCCAGCGGATCGGCAAAACACCCGATCACCTCGTCGCGGAAGGTGTCGCGATACCACTCGGCCGACTTCAGGAAGGCCTCGAGCGAATCGAACCGAAGCCTGTTCATGAATTCGGCGCGCACATAGGGGCTTTCCGCCAGCAGCTCCTGGTTGTGCCGGTCCAGTTCCGCGATCTGGCGGGCGAGGCGCGCGGCGGCGTCGGCCGGCTCTCCGAGAGGCGTCGGCGGCGGGCCGGGCTCGGCCAGCCGGGCGCCGGGGGCGAGCGAGGTCAAAAGCGCGGCGAGCGCCTCCCGGCCGCCGTAGGGTCCCGCGCCAGCGCCCGACTCGACCAGCGTCACCGGGTGCGACTTGGCCAGCGGCCCGGCGAGCGCTTCGGCGCGGGCGACTTCACCGCGGACTCGGCCGATTTCCGGCGAGACGATCCGCCCCGGCGCGCCGCCGAGCCCCGGCGGGACCGTGAATTCCGGCCCCCGGGCCGCCTCGACGACGAGCCGCCGCGGAACGATCAGCGAGGCGATCTCGGCGTCGCCAAACTCGTCGAGCAGGCCGAACACGTTGCGGTCCATCGGCTCCTGCCACAAGTCCTGCCGCGAGTCGAAGTAGCCGCTACAAAGAACAGCGCCGACGCGCTGGTCCAGCGCGCCGCCGTAGAGTGCGAGCAGCCCGCCTTCGCCCCAACCGGCCAGCCCGATCGCCCGCTCGGACTTGCCGCGCTCGCGCTCGAACCAGTCGACAATCGCCAGCACCTTCTGCAATTCGTAGCCGATCACGTGGCGGCCCAGTTCATAGGCCGAGCGGTAGAGAAACTCGCGATTGGTCAACTGGACGCCGCCCCGCTTCTCCAGCGACCGGTCGATCAATGCCGGCACCACCACGCGGCACCCGCTCTCGGCGAGCCGCCGGGGAATCTGCGATTCCGGCGGGACTCCCGGACTGAGGCCCACAAAGGCCTCCGGCGACGTGCCGGCGTCCGGGATCGCCACGATGTCGGCCACCGGCGCCCGCTCAGGCGCCAACAGCAGCCCCTCGCCGCAGACTCCGCCAATAGCCGGCCAGCGGATCGCGTAGATGGCATACCCCGCCCCGCGGCCAACCAGGGCATCGCGGCGGGTGGTGGCAGCCAGCGAGGGGGCGTCGAACGCCTGCCGCTTGTCGCGCAAACCAACGATCCGAGCCAGCCGAGCCCGGTTCGGCTCGACCGACGCGGCGTAGGCCGCCGGGCTGGTGACATCACGTTTCCAGTGCCGGGCGCGGCGGCCGATCGATTCCGCTGTTTTGTCGAGTAGAAAGCGGTCGGCGCCCGAGACCAGCTTCGAGGCGAGGTCGCCGGTCTCCTCCAGCAGCTCGGTGCCCGCGAGCGGCTCGCTCGCCACGGTTTGACCGAATTGCCCGCCGGCGAGCTTGAAAAACGCTTCTGCCTGGCCGCGTGCGGCCGGGGCGTCCTTGGGCCACGCCGCCCAGGTTGGATCGTCGCCGGTGCGAAACAACCACGTTCCCTCCAGGTGAATCCGGCCCAGCCGAGAGCAGAGTCTTGCCGGAAGGGTGAGAATCCCGCCGTATCCGCCCTCGTCTTGGACGCGGACGGCGACCAGGTTGGCCTGGCCGAAGCGGACATGCTCCGGCGCGATCGGGTAGGATCGCATGGGCATTGCAAAACGGCTGGCCGGCTCGGGGATGTCCGATTCGCCGATCTTGACTCCATTGAAGAAGGCCGCGCCCATGTCATCGATCTGACCGAGTTCCAGGTAGAGGGTCTCCCCCCGCCACTCGGCCGGCACGCGGACGAAACAGCGATACCAGGCGATGCCGTCGTAGGCGTCCAGTATTCCGCCGCGTCCCTTTTCCCAACTCGCCGGCACGGCCAACGGCGTCCAATCCGGGCAATCGGCCGGCGGTTGAGCCGGCGTCCGGGCAATCGGCAGGAAGCCCGAGATCAGGAAAGCGAGCACAGTGAGTCGTTTCATGATTCTCTCCGCGGTCACAGGGAATAGCCGCAAACAGGACATACCGGCGGTTCTGGGGAAAACTCGGCTGATAGCCAACTGCCGATGGCCGATGGCCCACAGGTGGCAAGCCTACCCGCCGGCTGCGGGCGATTCAAGAATTCCCGTGGCGCCGCGAAGGCAGTGGGCCGTTAACCCGAAGCGTGAGCGAAGGCAGCTAAAGCGTAAGCGAGGGTGGCCAAGGCGCAGGCAAAGGCGGGTAACCCGAGTTGGCCTCGCTTACGCCTGGCGTTTACGACGGCGCGCGACAGGGCGAAAAATTCCCGGCTCACGAATCATCCGGGCTAGTCAGGCCCTCTTCAGACGTCCGGCACCGCCGATTCATGCAGCGCCCCCGAAAGAGGGGTTCCGTGTTCCATTTTCTGCCGCCGGCGTTAAATCTGTGGACATTGCGAAAGCGTCGATTACCATGAAAAGAGGCGGAGGTTGTTGCGCATCCGATGTCGATCAAGAGCTGTCTCTCGGGTGTTCTTCACCGACTGCGCGCGGCGCCTTGCGCCGTCGGCGTAGTCTGAAGAGAACCGCTTGCCCCACCTAAAACAACGATTTCCCCGTCTTTCCCGCGGAGGGTCCTTGTCATGACCATTGGTTCACGTACTGTCTGCGCGGCCCTGCTACTTGCCGCATGTGTCATTTGCCCCCCCTCGATGGCCGACAATTCCGCTCCGGCTGGCGGCGCCGCGCCGGTTGAGTTGTTTTCAGCCATCGAGCAAGACCAGATCGATGTGAAGCTGATCCCCAAGGACTCGACCCTCTGCCGCGTGTTGATCGAAAACAAGACCGATCAGCCGTTGACCGTCAAGCTGCCTGAGGCATTCGCGGGCGTGCCGATCCTGAAGCAAGGCCTGGGCGGCGGGCTGGGTGGAATGGGCGGCGGGCTGGGCGGAATGGGCGGCGGGCTGGGCGGCGGCACTGGCACCAGCAGCTACGGCGGCGGCGGCGGCGCCCAGAGTTTCGGCGGAGGCATGGGAGGCTACGGCGGCGGCGGGTACGGCGGCGGCGGATTCGGCGGCGGGTTCATGAACGTGCCCGCCGAGGGCGTCGGCAAACTCAAGATCACCACCGTCTGCCTGGAGCACGGCAAGAGCGAGCCCCGCGCGGCGATGGAGTACGAAATCAAGCCGATCGGCCAGGTCACCGACAAGAAGGAAGTTCACGAACTGTGCAAAATGCTCGGCTACCAGAAGCTGCCCCAGCGCGTTGCGCAGGCGGCCGCCTGGCACCTGGGCAACGACATGAGCTGGCAGGAACTGGCGGCCAAGGAACTGCGATTCGCCACCGGCATCCGCCGTCCCTATTTCACCCCGATGGAAATTCAGGCCGCGATCCAGGCTGCTACCGTGGCGGCCAAGGCCGCCGAGGAGCAGCAGAAGTCGGCCCAGACCGATTCGCTGAGCCAGAAGTAAGCGGTAGAGTGGTGCAAGCGGCCAGGGCCGAGACGGTTGAAAGGGCCGCTTCCCCCCTGAGCCGAACGACGTTGGGCGGCCAATCCGCCGGCACCGCCCCACCAGGAGCACCACGGGCAGGGGGAAAAAGGAAATGAGCGGCTATTGCCTCGGCTGCGGTTGCCTGTTCGACCTTCGGACGGCCGCTTGTCCTCGCTGCCAACGTTGCCCCGGCTGTGGCACGAGACAGAGCGAGGGATGGGAACAGTGTCCATCTTGCGGGCATCCTGGCAGCGAGGATCGCTTGCGAGAATCGGTGTGCCGACTCGACTCCGAGCTCCCATCAAACCAAGAGATCATTCGCCGCCTGGATCGTGCCTGGCAGGATGATTGCCTAATAACGCGGATTCGGATCTGGCGGCTCCTCGCGGTACTGCTCTTGCTCGCGCTCATTGTGGGGGGGGATCTTTCAGGCTGGCGCGGTGGTTTGGAATAGAGGAAAACTGGGGGCTGGGCGTGACGTTCGTCATGCTTTACGTCGCCTACCTCTGCCTCGTCCGTCTGCTGCGAAATGGAAGGTGCCGGTGGCTCCTTCATAAGTAATCTCTCGTCCGGCAATCCGTCTGGGGTCGGTCCGCGTTGGACCAGCCTACGAGCCGTGGCGGCGGTCGCTATTTCCGCGGCCGTTGCCGTTCCGCCCGGCACGGCTCTGGAGCGCGGCGGGCAGGAGCTTGAAGTTGCCGGGGCCGAGGAGTTCTTCGACGCGGTTCCACATCTCGCGGTTGATGTCGATTTTCATCCCGCGGCACAACATCGGCACGCGGCAGCCGTCGGCAAGGTAGACGAGGAGTTGGAGTTCGCCGTTGCCGGGATACCCGCGGAGGATTTCATAGAGCCGTTCGAGTTTCTCTTCTCCGTGCTCGGTTTCGGAGACGCGGATTTTCACGCCGCGGGTGTAGCGGCTTTGCAGTTGGTCGAGGGGGATCAGC
>JAMOAF010000992.1 GCA_023621895.1 Planctomycetota bacterium | reverse complement strand
GGAGCGATCTGTAGACGCCCGCGCGGTCGCAGTACGCCCACGGATCACGGGGATTGATTTTGATCAATTCCGTGTAGCAGTCCGCCGCGTCTTCGAGGAGGCGTCGGCGGACCTCTCGCATTTCCGGAATCTTTGCCAACTGCTCGTTGGCCACGCGGTTAACCATCTGCCGAATGGCCCGCCGGGCCATCTGGTAGTTCTTGGCCGCCCTTGCCGCGCTCTGTCCGGCCTCTGCGGCGCTGGCTTCCGCGTCTCTGGCGCTCGCCTCGGCCGCCGCGCGGAGCTCCTTCTCGCCTTGATAGGCTGCCAGGACCGTAAACGTGCTGAACCCGAAAGCCGCCAGTGCGATCAGCACCGAGGCCAGCGCCGACCAGACGAGCGGTCGATGGCGCCGCGACCATTTGGCCGCGCGGTCGGCCAGCGTCGGAGGCCGGGCCTCGATCGGCTCGTCGTTCAAGTAGCGCTGCACGTCGCGGGCGAAATCGGCGGCCGACTGGTAGCGCCGCGCCCGGTCCTTCTCGAGGGCCTTCATCACGATCCAGTCCAGGTCGCCGCGGAGCAGGCGGCGAAGACGCCGGGCGTCCAGGCCGCGACGTGCGGTGATCGTCGAGATCGCCTCGCCGTCCAGCGTGCTCAGGCGATGGCTCGGTCTGGGCGGCTCCTCTTCGCGGATCACCCGGCGGACCTCGTCCAAACCGGCCTCCTGGAGCCGCACCCGGTCGAACGGCGTGCTCCCGGTCAACAGCTCGTAGAGCAACACGCCCAGCGAGTAGATGTCGCTCCGGGTGTCCACGTCCAGGCCGCTCATCTCGGCCTGCTCGGGGCTCATGTACATCGGTGTGCCCATCACCCGGCCCAGGCCCGTCAGGAGCGTCTTCTCGGTGAGCTGCCCGCGGACGGCCTTGGCGATGCCAAAATCGATGATCTTGGGCAGGGGCAGGCCGTCATGCAGCGCGACGAGGACATTCGACGGCTTCAGGTCGCGATGGATGATCCCCTTCTGGTGCGCGTGTTGGATGGCCTGGCAGACCAGGACGAACAGTTCCAGCCGCTCGTGCGTCGCCAGGCCGGCCTGATCGCAGTATTCGGTAATCGGAATACCCTGGACCAGGTCCATTACGAAATACGGCCGGCCCGACTCGGTGGCGCCCCCCTCGAGGACGTGGGCGATGTTGGGGTGGTCCATCATTGCCAGGGCCTGACGCTCGGCCTCGAATCGGGCGATACAATCGCGGGTGTCCATCCCCGGCTTGATGATCTTCAGCGCCACCTTGCGGCGAACGGGCGCCCGCTGCTCGGCCAGGTAGACCACCCCCATGCCCCCCTCGCCGATCTCCTCGATGAGCGTGTAAGGGCCGATCGCGGTGCCGGCTATCTCCAAGGGATGCCGGTCGATGGCGAGGGCATAGCCGACCGTATCCGGCCGGTCCGGCAGGTCGAGCAGATCGCCCGACTTCGCGCTGGCACGCAACAGGGCCTCGACGCCGGCGCGCAACTGGGTGTCGGCGCCGCAGGCTCGATCGAGATACACCGCGCGGTCCGCGGGGGACTCGATGTCGAGTGCCTGGAGAAAAATCGGTTCCTCGGGCAAGGATGGCTGACTCATAGACATTCCTTCGCTGCCCGCGGCGACGCAAGTCATCGCCGCCCCATAAGACAATGCGATAAATGTCCGCCAAAGCGGCCAAACTTCCGGAAAAAAATTTCGTGAATTTCAGAATCAGCCGCCGCGCGGCGCCTGATGCTCGCCGAGCGACTCAATTTCGCGGCGCAACCAGGCTTGCGCAAACACCCAGAGCCGGCGGGTGTTCCGGGGCGAGATGCCGATCGCGCTGGCCGCCTCGTCGACCGTCAGACCGGCGAAAAAGCGAAGTTTCACGAGTCCGGCCGCGTCGTGGTGCAGGCCTTCCAGCCGCTGGAGGGCCTCGTCGAGCAGCACCAATTGGTCGTCGTGCGCCGCCGGCGCCAGGTCCACGCCGGAGAGATCCACCCGGTGGAGCTGTCCACCGTGTTTATCGCGCAGCTTTCGGCGGGCGTTTTCCACCAGAATCCGCCGCATCGCCTCCGCGGCCGCGGCGAAGAAATGTCCCCGAGAATCCCAATGCTGGACGTTGTCGACATCCACCAGCCGGATATATGCCTCGTGTACGAGGGCCGTGGCTTGAAGTGTTTGCCCAGGCCTTTCCTGTGCCATCTTCTCGGCCGCCAATCGGCGCAGCTCGCCGTAGACCAGCGGGAGCAGTTCCTCGGCTGCTTGGCGATCGCCCTGCTCGATGGCGGACAAGATTCGCGTAACGTTGGCCATTTGACGTCTCGTCTGAGCGGGGGATACGTTACCGCCCATTGTAGCCAAACTTCCGTGAATTCCAAGTGCCGCCGGAAGACTTGCCCGCAAACAGCGCAAGATAGATCGGACGGGGGGGCGGCCGAAATCTGAAGCCCCCTTGTGCGGGTGGGAGAGGGGCATTCATCCGGGCCGGCGCTCGCAGGGCGCAGACGAAAGACGAGCGCCGCTCTGTCGTACCTAGATAACGAATCGCCGCGTTGCCGCCCGGCTGTCAGCTTACCGCTTCGATCCGGTGGAGCTGGCAGAACGTCCTCAGCGCCCGGGCGTGGTTGCCGTAGAAGATGGCCTGGTGCATGCCCTGGGTCTGGCAGGCGTCCTCAACCTCGTTGATGGTCATCTCGATATTGGTGCGGCAGCCGCCCGCCGCCTTGGGATAGCAGCGGACCACGTTGCCGCTGTAGATCAGCATCCGCGGGCTTTTGCCGGACTGGTACAGGGCCATGGTGACCTCCTGCCCCTTGGGGAACAGGACCTGGGGGACGCACCCCCAGCCGGCCTCGGCGTGGGATCGGAGGATCACGGGTTCGGGCGGGGCGCCGGGGCCGTTCATTTTCGACGGGCTGGTGCAATGCGCGCCGAAGTAGTGGTTGGCCTCCGTCTCCACGGCGGAGTTCTGCTGGAAGCCGGGCAGGCCAAACAGCTCCTGGACGAACATCATCGTGAGCGTGGCGTCGAGGTCCGACTGGCAGCCGGCCGGGATGCCCTCGTCGCGGAGCGTCATGAATCCCATGCAGGGCGGCACGTGCTTGTGCGGCTTCCGCAGGCCCGGCAGGCAATTCATCATCATCGCGTCGGCCCCTTCGGCCTTGATGATCGCCTTCAGCGCGAACGAGGCACGGGCGG
Source organism: Planctomycetota bacterium (assembly GCA_023621895.1). Lineage (GTDB taxonomy): Bacteria > Planctomycetota > Planctomycetia > Pirellulales > Thermoguttaceae > JAAYCB01. The sequence continues at coordinate 4,023 of JAMOAF010000992.1, read as the reverse complement.
CCTCGAGCACGTCGGCCTCCGCCGGCTCCACCCGCTCCTTGGCCCCTTGGAGATACGCCGCGGCGAGCTGCCGGACCGCGTCGGTCGTCTCGGTCGACTTGAACAGGTCATAGAAACGTTCCAGCGCGACGGTCCGCACGCGCGTCCCCAGCAGGGGCACTTCGACTTCGCCGGGCCTGGCATCGGTGAGATTCAGAAGCAGGCTCTGCCGCATCCGCTGCGCAGTGCGGATCATCCGCATCCCTTGCTCAACCGCGCCGAGATCGTCCATCGCGCTGATCAGGTAAACGCCCGGCTTGCGATGCAGATTATTGATATGGTCGATCAGCAGCACGCCGAGGGTCGCCATCACGACCGACGGAATCTGCGCCTGGTCGATGATCCGGAGCACGTGCTCCCAGTGGCCCTTCTTGAAGGGAATCAGCAGCAGGCCGTCCGGCTTCGTTTGCTTCACCTCTGCGATGAAGCGCGCGACGCTGTCCGGGCTGTCCAAAGGTTCCGCGTCCATTTGAATCCGCATCCCGAGGCGTTTCTCGATCGCCTGGATCTCGGCCGCGTATCGCTTCTGATGCCCCTCGGCGTCGAAGCTGGACCCGGGCCAGCTATAGTACCCTTCCTCGCGCAGGGTTCGGGAAGGAGGGTAGAGGAACGCCCCGCGGACCAGGGCGGGCGATCTCTCCGGGCGCGACGCTTCGCCGGCTGGCGCGAGCGTGACGGCGCCGCTGGAAAGCAAGGCCGCCGTGCCCGCGGCCGTGGCCATTGTCTGAAGAAAATCGCGGCGGCAAAGACAACAACCGGAGTGTTCGTGGACTGGAGACTTCATGGCAAATCCTCCCCATTAGACGGGACAAGCAGGAGCTTGGAGTCGAAGAACCCAGGATCGGCTCCCAGCGACGCTACCTGTTCAAGATTCTGCGAGCGTTGTCACGGAATATCTTCGCCTGGACGTCGGCCGGCAGGTCAAGCCCGTCGAGAAACTCGAACTGGCCGACCTGCTGGCCCTCGGCCAGGTAGTCGGTGCCGAACAACAGCCGGTCAGCCCGGCGGATGAGGAACTCGCGGCCGAAATCCGGGTCGCGGCTGATGGCGTTCAAGCCGCTGCCGGCCGACAGATCGCCATAGATGTTCGGGTATTTTTCCATCAGCCGGTCGACCGCGCCGCCGGGCTTGACCGGCCCGGTTGGATATCCGCCCAGTTCCTTCCTGTCACTGACCGCCGAGATCGACGACCACCAGGCGGTCGCATGGCCGATGAACGTGGCGCCGGGCGCCGCCTGGAGGGCGCGCTCCAGCCCTGGCAGTCCCGGCTCATCGGTGTTCCGCACGGTGTCCATGTGCAGCATCACGGGCCATTTCAGGTCGGAGCAGGCGCGGAAGATGTCCAGGTTTCCGGCGTCGTCGATCGGCGTGCCGCACTTGTGCTCGCCCAGGCCCTTGGCGCCCGCCTCGATGTAGCGATCGAGCATCCGGCCGATGGCCTTCCCCTTGACGTAGGTCGCGCGGGGATCGATGTCGCAGAACGGTATCAGGCGGTCGCGGTCGGCCCGAGTCTGGTCGAGGACCCAGTCGTTCGACACCATGTAATACCAGCTTTCCGGCGAGACGAGCGGCAGCACCACGGCCTGCGCCACCTGGCGCTCGTCCATCCAGCGGAGCAGGACCTCCTTCGAGAGCGGCGCCTGTCCGGCGACCCAGTCCTGGGTCAGATGGACGTGGATGTCAACGTATTTCCCCGCTGGATGCTGCCCGGCGGCGGCACGCGCCGTGCGCTCCATCAGCCCGCCGGCGAGCGCGCCGCCGAGAGCCGCCATCGCCCGGCGATGAAAACCGCGGCGCGAGAACCGATCTTTGAATTGGTTGGACATGGGATACTTGCTCCAGGTTGACAGGGTCTGATTGCCCCTTCTACGAGGACGCCCGTGCGGCCCCGCAGCCGCGCCGCGGGGCCGCTCTCCGGCCATGTTCGATTTCGGTCGATGTACGGTTTCACATCAGATTTCGTTCCACGCGCCGGGGATCGGCGGCGCGTAGCGGCCCTCGGCGTCGGCGTGGACCGGCGGCTGGCTGTCGGCACTGAGCGAGTCGAGGTTGGGGCAGAAGGCGAAGTTCGAGGCGAGGGCCTCCTCCCAGGTGATGATCCTGCCCGAGTGGACCGCCGCGCGGCCCATGATCGAGGCGAGGTCCGAATAGGCGGCCCGGCGGGCCTCATTGTGCTGCCGGTCCTCGCGGATGGCGGCCAGCAGCACGTTCCATTCCTCCTGCCAGGGGCTCTCCGCCCCGCGGTACCTCGTCGACCAGTCTTTCCCCTCCTGGTAACCGTAGTTCCAGTCGATGTTGCCGGCGGCGATCACCTGGTTCTTGTAGGTCCGCACGGTGGGCGCGTGGATGTTGCCGGAGAACTGCGCGGCCCGCTTCGTGCCGTGGGCGAACGTGGCGAACTCGTTGTAGCAATTGGGGATATACCTGCCGACGACCATCGCCTTGGCGCCGTCGGCAAAGGTGTATTCGATCGAATAGGAGTCGAAATTCTCACTCGCGTCGGGGCTGTCGGCGATCCGCCCGCCGACGCCGTGGGCGCTGATCGGCCAGGCGTCCTTGAGCCAGCAGCATTCGTCGATCTGGTGGACCATCAGCCCGATGAACCGGCCCGAGGAACCCCAGAGGAACCAGGGCGCGCGGCGAATCTGCCAGAGCAGCTCGTTTTCTCCCGGCTTGTAGGGCGGCAGTCCGCCGCCGGCGTCCATCCGGTAGGCGCGGATCAACATGATCTGGCCCAGCTCGCCGTCGCGGATTCTCTTGATCAGGGCCTGCCGGGCCGGCGAGTGGCGGCACATCAACCCCGCGGCGATCTTGAGGTTCTTCTTCTCGGCGGCCTCGCCCGCCCGAATGATCCGCTTGATTCCCGCCGGATCGGGGGCGAAGCTCTTCTCCATGAAGACGTTCACCCCCTTCTCCACGGCATACTCCAAGTGGATCGGGCGGAACGCGGAATGCGTCGTCAGCAAGGCCACGTCGCCGGGGCGCAGGCAGTCGATCGCCTTGCGGTAAGCGTCGAAACCGGTGAACTGGCGGTCGGCGGGAACGTCGACCGCCGGCCCGAATTCCCGGGCAAGATTCTTTAGCGAGGAGGCAAGCCGTTCGGGAAACAGGTCGGCCATCGCCACGAGCTTGGCGTTGCCGTTGGGAACGGTCAGCGCGTTGGCCACCGCTCCCGATCCGCGGCCGCCGCAGCCGACCAGCGCCAACCGGATCGTGTTGTCTTCCGCCGCGTGCACCCGCGGGATGGCGGCCGCCGCAAGGGCCGATCCGCCGGCCAGCTTTCCGCCCCATTTAATGAAATCCCGCCGCGACAGCGGGGCCGGCGACAGATCGTTGCGATTCATGACGTTTGCTCCTTATCGAGTATCACGAGGCCTTGTCGATCATCGACTCCCAAAGCTTTCTCTGCTCGATCATCGCCGCCACGCGGTCGGCGACAACCTGGTCTTGCTCCATCAGCGCGCAGCCCTCCCACCCGGCCTTGATCAGCAACTCGACCATCAGCGCGTAGGGGTAATCCGGGTCGTTGAGGTCGTGCAGGTGGATGGTCCGCGAGAGGCAGTCTTTCACGAGGTTGAAGTTTGCGACGAAGCCGGCGCCCTTGGTGTCGCGCGCGTCGCAGTTCAGCCGGACGCGAACGCTGGGCCCGGTCACCCGGTCCATGATCGCGCGGAGCGTGGGCAGCTCGCCGGCCGAGCCGTGGGCCTCCAGCGACACCTCCTGGCCGAGGCCGGCGGCCGCGGCGCCCAACTCGTTCAGCGCCCGGGCAATCTGCTCGATCGTCTGCTCGTGCGGAACGCCGGGGTGGAATTGGTTGGGAAACACGCGGAGCACGTCGCAGCCCACGTCGTGGCTGAGCTGGAGATGCGACTTGGACGCCTCGATCGCCGCCTTGAGCTGCTCCGGCTGCGGCCAGTCCATCCGCTCGCTGCAAGCGATGCTCACGATCCGCACCGGGCTGCCGGCAAACCGCGCCTTGACCTC
>JAMOAF010000969.1 GCA_023621895.1 Planctomycetota bacterium | reverse complement strand
TCTCGATTCCTTTCTCGATTCCTTTCTCGATTCCTTTCTCGATTCCTTTCTCGATTCCCTGCTCGAATCCTTTCTCGATTCCCTGCTCGAATCCTTTCTCATACACCGTTTGGTTCATGGCACGCACCTCGACATAGGTCCCGGACTGCAAAAGTCCGTCAAACTGCAACTTCTGTTCATCATCCAGCGGCAAATAGGCTTGCACGCACTCGCCGAGCAAAAACCGCTGCTGTTCGTTCAATGGGGCCCTCGTCAACCTCCGCAAGGCCTCCGCACCCAACCACGCCACCCGGTCGGGTGGAATCTTCATCAGGACTGAGAGAGCCACTCCCAGCCAGTTGTCTCCTTTCGCATATTCTACACCGTCCAAGCCGGGAAGACCCACATACAAGTATTGGAACCGGCCCACTTCCAGGTCCCAGAGTTTCTCCACGCAGTGTTCGACGCCGATGCCTTTTAGTCCCACCTTTAAGTAGAGCACGATCGGCAAGACGGGCAAGCGATACTTGTCGCGAAGAAAATAATAGTAGTAGGGCAAGCGGGAGGCGAGCTGCGTGGTTCGGTCCGACGCCTCGATTTCGATGTGAACCAACAGCAGCGAGGCGGTTGCCGCCGTGCGGGCGGTGTCAGCGATCGGGACCTTCGCCACGATGTCGAGCGCATGCCGGGAACCGTCGGGCGGATCGTGAAAGAGTTCCGTATCGAGCCATTCAACCCGCGACAGATCAAGGCGTGCCGCCCAGTCGGCGAAGAATAACCGCAGGAAGTCGTCGAAAAATGCCCGGAGCAAGGTCTTGAATCGCTGGTCGTGGTCCATGTCGCCCGCCTGCTGGGTTCTACTCTTGGCCCCGAACCGGATTAAAGTTGCCAACGGCCGATCGTGCTGCCTGCGCTGGAGAATGTTAGACTCGCAAGGCGCTGCCCCACAATGTGGAATTATTAGTAATACATCATTATTTATGACACAATAGTACAACTTGTTTTTTACAATGTCAGGCCAGCGACCGCAAGCTCTTTCCACTGATTGCTGCCCCGCGATGGCTGACGGCTGATCGCCGGCGGCTGTGACCGGTTGCCGACAACCAGTCAGCCGCTCTCAGAAGTCACTCGCCCCGACTGACAGTCGATCACCAAAACTGACCGCCCGGCCAAGGGCCGCTGCGAGCCGGCGGAGGTACTCCGCGCGGGAAATCTCCATGGCGCCGAGGCGAGCGGTGTGCGGAGTGACCATCTGGATGTCGAGGAGCGAGTAACCGCGGCGCTCGAGGTGTTTCACCAGGTAAGCCAGAGCCACCTTGGATGCGTCGCGCTCGCGGAAGAACTTCGACTCGGCGGCGAACAGCCCGGCGATGCTCACCCCGTAGGTGCCGCCCACGAGCCGGCCATCGCGCCACGTTTCGACACTGTGGGCGTAACCGAGGCGGTGCAGCCGGGCGTAGGCCTCGACCATCGCCGGAGTGACCCAGGTGTTGGCAATCCGCCCCGCGGCCGAGCCGCAACCGACCATCACGTCGCGAAACGCCCGGTCGCATGTCACCTCGAAACGCCCCTGGCGAATGGTCCGCCGCAGTCGGCGCGAGACATGAAATCGATCCAGCGGGAGGATTCCCCGCGGATCGGGCGACCACCAGGCCATCGGCGTCTCGTCGCCCATCGGCCACGGAAAAATCCCGTGACTGTAGGCGTCCAATAGCCACTCCGGCCGAAGCACGCCGCCGAGCGCCAGCAGGCCGTCCTTGTCGGACTCCTCGACCGGCGGAAAAATCAGGGATGGAGGGATCGACGTCGCCATGGTTTCATCGTAGCGGATCATGAGCCACGGCCAAAGCTGCGGTCGGCCCCCACTGGGTAGGGCCCCCGCGCGTTTCGGCCCTTATTCTGTTAGAATCGTTGGTTTCGTTCACTCCCAGACACCTCGGGTGGCATCGTCCACCCGCTCGACGCCCCCTCGGCGGAAGCATCATGATCCAACTGAAATCAGTGGCGATTGTCGGAGTCGGCCTGATCGGCGGATCGATCGGTTTAGCCCTACAGCACCGCAAGATCGCCGAGCGCGTGATTGGCATCGGACGCGACCGGTGCCGTCTCAAGACGGCCTACGAAGTCGGGGCTGTCACCGAGACGGCCACGTGGGACGAGGAGCTTGCCTGTGGACTGGCCGGAGCCGAACTCGTGGTTGTCTGCACACCGGTTGACTCGGTTCCTGAACACGTCCGCCAGGCAGCCCGGCACGCCACGCCCGGCACCCTGATTACCGATAGCGGCAGCACCAAGCGGACGATCGCCGAGGCCCTCGACGGCCCTCTGCCCAACGACTGCCGTTTCGTGGGCAGCCACCCGCTGGCCGGGAGTGAAAAGACGGGGGTTCTCCACGCCGATCCCTGCCTGCTTGCGGGCAGGGTGGTGATCATCACGCCCACGCCGGACACGGCGCCGAGCGACGCGGATCGGGTGGCCGCATTCTGGCAGGCGCTCGGCGCGAAGGTGCTGAGAATGACGGCCGCCGAGCACGACCGGGCGGCGGCCCTGACCAGCCATCTGCCCCATGCCCTGGCGGTCGCCTTGGCCGCCGGCCTGCCCGACCAGATGCGCGACCTGGCCGGCAGCGGGTTTCGCGACACCACCCGCGTGGCGGCCGGCGACCCGGAAATGTGGCGGCAGATTTTCATCGACAATCGTGAAAACGTGCTGGACTCGATCGGGCTCTTCCGCGGGCTGTTGGACAGGCTTGCCGCGGCGATCGGCGAGGGTCACGAACTGGAATTGAAAGACTTGCTCACTCTAGCCAAGAAGAACCGCGATGCTCTGGGAAGTTGACATCTACCCGGCCAAAGGCCAACCCGACCTGATCGCCGGGCAGGCCGCCACGGATGCAGCCGACCTGGGGCTGGCTGAAAACCTCTCCATCTCGGCCGCCAGGGGCTACCTGATCCAGGGAGACCTCGCCCGCGGCCAGGTTGACCGCATCGCCGCTGAGCTGCTGGCCGATGGAATCGTCGAACGCACGGTGATCGCCCGCGTGGGAGACGCAACCCTGGCGGAACCGCCGAACGCAGAGAAGCACCTTGTGCACGTGCTGCCCAAGCCGGGTGTGATGGACCCGGTGGCCGAAAGCGCGCTGGAGGCAATCGCCGATTTCGGACTTCAAACCGACGCCGTCCGCACGCTTAAAAAATACTGGATCGGCGATCTCGACGCCCAGCGCCTGGCCGCCCTGTGTTCGAAGATTCTGGCCAACGACGCCATCGAGCAGGTGATCATCGGACCGCTCGGTTTCGACAAGCTCCAGTTCGGCTCGCACTACGACTTCCGCCTCGTCACCGTGCCGATCCGGGGGATGGACGACGAGGCCCTCGGCCGGCTGAGCATCGACGGCCAACTCTACCTCTCCGTGGTCGAGATGCAGACGATCCAGGCGCACTTCCGCACGCTCGGCCGCGACCCGACCGACGTGGAACTCGAGACGATCGCCCAGACGTGGAGCGAGCATTGCAGCCACAAGACGCTCGCCGGGCGGATCGACTACGAAGACGAGAACGGCCAACGCCGCTTCGAGAACATGCTCAAGGAGACGATCTTCGCGGCTACCCGCCAGATTCGCAAAGCGGCTGGGGACGAAGACTGGTGCGTGAGCGTGTTTTCCGACAACGCGGGCGTCGTCCGCTTCGACGGTCAGTACAACGTGGTCTTCAAGGTCGAGACGCACAATCACCCCTCGGCCCTCGAACCCTACGGTGGTGCGAACACCGGCATCGGCGGCGTGATCCGCGACCCGATGGGCACGGGCATGGGGGCCAAGCCGATCTGCAACACGGATGTCTTCTGCTTCGCCCCGCCGGAGACGCCGGCCGACCAGTTGCCGCCCGGCGTGCTGCACCCGCGGCGGGTGATGCGGGGCGTCGTCGCCGGGGTGCGCGATTACGGCAACCGGATGGGCATCCCCACGATCAACGGCGCGGTCTACTTCGACCCCCGCTACCTCGGCAACCCGCTCGTCTATTGCGGCAACGCGGGACTGATCCCCGCCGACAAGTCGTTCAAGAACCCCCAGCCGGGCGACCTGATCGTAGCCATCGGCGGGCGCACGGGGCGCGACGGAATCCACGGCGCCACGTTCAGCTCGGCCGAACTGACGAGCGAAAGCGAGACGCTCTCCGGCGGGGCCGTGCAAATCGGCAACGCGATCACCGAGAAGATGGTCCTCGACGTGCTCATCGCCGCGCGCGACCGCGGGCTCTACAGCGCGGTGACCGATTGCGGCGCCGGCGGCTTCTCCAGCGCCGTGGGCGAAATGGGCGAGAACATCGGCGCCGAGGTGAACCTGGAAACGGTCCCGCTCAAATACGACGGATTGAGCTACACCGAAATCTGGATTTCCGAGGCCCAGGAGCGAATGGTCCTGGCCGTGCCCGAAAACAAGTGGGAGGAATTGAAGGCCCTCTGCGACTCGGAAGACGTCGAAGCGACCGTGATCGGCCGGTTCGTGCCCACCGGCCGGCTCGTGCTCAAGTATCGCGGCCACGAGGTGGGCGACCTGGCCATGGAGTTTCTCCACGACGGCCGCCCAAAGATTGTCCGACAGGCCGTCTACCGGCCGCAGCCGCTGGTCCGGCAAGCACCGCCCGAGAAACACGACTGGGACTACACCGATGAACTGAAGGACATCCTCGGTTCGCTCAACGTGGCCAGCAAGCACTGGATCATTCGCCAGTACGATCACGAGGTGCAGGGGGGCAGCGCGATCAAGCCGTTGGTGGGTGTAGAGAACGACGGGCCGGGCGACGCCTCGGTCATTCGCCCGCGACTCGACAGCCGCCGCGGGCTGGTCTTCGCCTGCGGCATGAACCCCTGCTATGGCGACCTGGACACCTACTGGATGGCCGCCTCGGCGATTGACGAAGCGATGCGCAACTGCGTGGCCGTGGGCGCCGACCCGCGGCGGATCGCGATTCTCGACAATTTCTGCTGGGGAGCGACGGATCGGCCCGAAACGCTCGGCTCGCTCGTCCGCGCCGCACTGGCCTGCCACGACGTGGCCGTCGCGCTCGGAACGCCGTTCATCAGCGGCAAAGACAGTCTGTACAACGAGTTTCGCCCCGTCGGCGCTGCCGAGCCAATCTCCATCCCGCCCTCGCTGTTGATCAGCGCGATGGGCCAGGTTGAAGACGTGGGCCGCTGTGTGACGATGGATTTAAAGGCGCCAGGCAGTCTCCTCTACCAGGTCGGCGTGACGCGGGAGGAAATGGGCGGTTCGCACTTTGCGCTCACCCAGGGGCTCAGCGGCGGCGAGGTGCCCAAGGTCGACGCCACCATGGCGAAAGCGACGTTCGCCGCGCTCTACAAGGCAATCGACGGGGGGCTGGTTCGCGCGTGCCACGACCTCAGCGAGGGGGGGCTGGCCGTCGCCGCGGCGGAGATGGCATTCGCCGGCGGCTGCGGCGCCCAGCTATCGCTGGCGCACGTGCCGCACGCCATCGAGCCTGACGAGGATTCCAAACAAGAGCTTGCCAGGCTCGCCGGCTCGCTACCCGGGGAGGAGATCCACCCTTTGGCAACGTATCCGGCGGCGACCGCGGCGCTGCTGTTCGCCGAGTCGAACACCCGATTTCTCTGCGAAGTGGCGGAAGAAGACGCCGGGGCCTTCGAAGCCGCCATGTTTGGCGTGCCCTGCGCGCGGGTGGGCGAAGTGACCGGCGCCGGCAAGCTCGAAATCCTCGGCCTCGCCCAGTCCATCGCCGACGCTGACTCCGGCCAGGGCTGCGAGATCGGCCAACCGATCGTCATCGAGGCTGAACTCGGCGAGTTGAAGCAGGCATGGCAGTCGCCGCTGGACTGGTAAGAAGAAATGTTCAAAGTTCTCCTCCTGGCTCCCAAGCTCCAGCTTGGGAACCAAGCGAGCGTTCCCAAGCCGGAGCTTAGGAACGAGGCACGCTGTAAACCCCGAACCCTAATCCCGAACCCTCCCAATGGTTTCACCCAACGTGCTCATTCTCCGTGCCCCCGGCACCCAGTGCGACCAGGAGACGGCCTTCGCCTTCGAAAAGGCCGGCGGCACGACGCACATACTGCACATTAACCGCCTCTTGGAGAGTCCATCACGATTCCGGCAATTCCAGATTCTGTGCGTGCCCGGCGGCTTCAGCTACGGCGACGACGTGGCGGCTGGACGGATTCTGGCCAATCAGATCCAGCACCATCTGGCCGGGCATCTGGCGGAGTTCAAGGCCGCTGAGAAACTGATTCTGGGTATCTGCAACGGTTTCCAAGTGCTGCTGAAGTCGGGCATTCTGCTTCCGCCCGAGACGGAGCAGGGCCCGGCGGCGACGCTTACGTGGAACGACTCCGGGCGGTTCGAGGACCGTTGGGTAAAGCTGGCGGTTGACGGCCGGGCCTCCGTGTTTCTTGCCGGCATCGAGTCGATGTACCTGCCGATCGCCCACGCCGAGGGCAAGTTCGTCCCTCGCGACGAGGCCACCTGCCGGCAACTGGCCGCCGCGGGCCAACTGCCCTTGCGTTATCGGCCGCTGGGCGCCGGCGACGATCTGCCGCTGGACGGCCCCGTGCCGTTCCCGGACAACCCGAACGGATCGGTGGCCAACACGGCCGGCGCCTGCGATCCGACCGGCCGGGTTCTCGGGCTGATGCCCCACCCGGAACGGCACATCGACCGGACCCACCATCCGCGCTGGACTCGCGGCGAGGGCGGACCGGTGGGCGATGGCCTGAAGGTGTTTGAAAACGCGATCGCGTATTTCGCGTAGATTTGCGGCAGGTGGGTGCCTGCCGTCCGCCCACGAGGATGGTTCGTACTCAACTGTCCTTTCAGAGCCATTATTCCTTTGCTCCCGATGCCTCCTAGCTCCTAATTCCTAATTGCCAATTGATTACTCACTCTCGGCTGGCTCTCGCCGCCCGTAGACGCGTACCCAGTCCACTGCCAGCCAAGCAGGGTAATGTTCTGGGTTGGTCGGGCCGGAGCCGTTGACCCATTTGCCGCCGATCTGCATGGAAAGAATCAAGTAGAAAGGCTGGTCAAAAGGCCATTGCTCGGCGCCTTTCTCCGGTACACGCGGATAGGTGTGGGTAGGTTCGTCATTCACGGTGAAGACGATCTTATCCGCATCCCACTCACAGCCGTAGGTGTTCCAGCCGTCGCGGTTGATTTTGGCCGTACCGCCCTTTTTCGGATCGTTGGTCTTGTCGATCTTGAGGGTGTATTCGGAATGCACC
>JAMOAF010000497.1 GCA_023621895.1 Planctomycetota bacterium | reverse complement strand
GGAAGGGATGCAGTCCAGGGCGCTGCTGAACGCGCCGAAATAGCCGGCTCGCCGCGGTAGCGGAGTGGGGGGGGGGCGGCCATCGGACCTCACCTTTTCGTTGTAAGCACTTGCACCTCAGGGTGGAAGATGGGACTCGAACCCACGACTCCTGGATCCACAATCCAGTGCTCTAACCAACTGAGCTACATCCACCATGCGTACCCAAAAGTTCACTATAAGTGGGCGCGGATTAAGCGTCAATGGGCGCTGCGGGAATAGGCCGGCCGAAGGGGGGGTGCCCCGGTCGCCGCGCGTTTGACTCGCCGGGGGGGGGCTCTTAGTACGGGAACCGCTCGTCGAGTGCCGCCGAAGACAGCTCGACGAGAAATCCGGCGAGCCGCTCGATGAGCACCTCCATCAGCCGGCGACCCTTCTCCGCCGTGGCGGCGCGAGGATAGCCGGCGCCGGCGTTGGTGGTCAACAGATGCCAGGGCCGGGTGATCGACACCCAGCCTTTATTGACCGCATCGAGGCGCGTGGCGGCCTTCACGCCGTCGTCACACGCCAGCCGGCCCTGGGCGTCGCGGAGCACCATTTCCGGCCAATACGCCAGGGCCAGCGAAGTCTCCATCTCGCCGGCATGGTCATCCGGATGCTCGAAAAGCTCGTCGTACATGTCGTTGAAGACCGTGTACCAGTTGCACAAAAAGAGGCTCGCCGCCGTCTTGCCGTACATCTCGCGGAGGTAGGCCTTCAGATCGTTGCCGCCATGGCTGTTCAAAAGGACGATCTTCCGGACGCCGTGATGAACGAGCGATTCGACCAGATCGGTTACGAAGGCGCTGAGGGTCGAGGGGTTGACGTTCATCGAGAACGGGAACTCGCGCTGATTCGTCTCGGTGCCATAGGGGACCGTGGGCAGCAGAATCACCTTGGCCCCGCGGTTCCACGCGGCCTGGCAAATCGCCTCCCCGATCAGATCGCCCTCCCTCGTGTCCATGCTGAAGGGGAGGTGGAGGTTGTGCGGCTCGGTAGCCCCCAGGGGGAGTACAGCCACCTCGTATTTGTGCTGTTTGACGGTTGCGTAATGGGTCCGGGCGAGGTGCCAAGGCGGGGATTCTGGGGGCATCGGGGTGCTTTCTTGACGGCGCGTCGGCAGCAGTCCGCGACAGGGGACTGCTCACTCGTGAAATAGCCTCAATTGGGGGGTGAGACAGGCCCGAAGATCGGCTTTTCTTGATCTTGTGGCCTGGGACGTGCGGGACAATACCAAAAGTAGCGGCTTCCTGGCTGGCCCCCCCCCCCCCCCCCCACGCCAGGGGAGCGAGCGGTTCGCGTTGCAGTTGCGCGCGGCTTTACCTACCATAGAAATCGAGCGGGTAGAGACCGCCTCACCTGGACGAAGATCAGACCGGCAACGATAATCTCCGCGATCCCTGGGCAGAAACCGCAGACTGGGTCGCCGAATCGCGACGGGGCGCGGTGGAGGGAGACGTCTCGCGAGCGTGCTGGGTGGTCAACTGTGGGGAGAGTGACGATGACGCTGGTCCTTTACGACATGCTCCTGAACCTCAAGTACCCGATCCCGGAGAAAGACGTGATCATCTACGGCAAGGAGGGGGGCAAAGGGTGCGACGTGATCATCGGCTCCAACCAATACGACCAGACGCGGACGATCGACGCGGAAGAAAAGATCGTGATGAATTTCGTGCTCGGGTCGATTTCCCACGAGCATTTTGCGATCGATCGGCGCGGCGCCCACGGTCCGAACCCGGCGATGACCGTCAAGGACCTTAGCCGCAACGGCACCTATGTCAGTCGCCAGGGGGGCGAGTATCAGAAGGCCGAACACGTGACCGGCGGCAACTTCAACGCGGTTGCCGGCCAACCGATCCAGTTTGGCTCGCGAATCCGGCTGGGGGCCTCTTCCGACCACGTCCTCGAAGTCATGACCGATGACGCCGCCAGCGAACTGATCCAGATGTTCGTTGTAGTCCGCGCGTCGATCGACGAGAAACCGGAACCGCAGAAGCCGAAGAAGAAAAAAGGATTCCTCGGCCTTTTCGGACGTTGACGGGCGCCGTTGCGCGCCCGGGGTGGTGGCTGTTTCTTTTCTCAACCACGAATCACGCGAATTGCGCGAATGTCTTTATAGATCGATCCGCTGCACGCAGCTCGAGGCTGCCGCGCTGATCATGGCTTGCGGCCGGCGCGGGTCGAATATAGCGCGGCGCCGACCTCGCGCGCGGCGCGGATCGTCTCCAGGTAAGGCGTGTCGCAGACGTCGAGGAACCCGATCTGGTAATTCTCGCCGTCGCCGCGCCCGGTCGTCGCCTGGTCGCCGAACTGGAACCAGTGCGTGCCCACGATCCAGGGGTTTTCCAGCGCGCCGGTGACGTAGTTCTTGTAGGCGGCCGCCCGTGCGTCCTGGTCCGGAACAGGGCGGAGGCCCGTGTGGAACATGCCGCGATCGAGCGCGCCAAAATGGAATTCACCGATCACGACCGGCTTGTCGACTCCCTCGGGCAGGGCCAGGTCGGCCACCGAAGCCTGGTAGCGGTTGAAGCTGATCACGTCGCAAAAGCCGGCCGCCGCGCGGACGGCCCGGTCGTTGACCCAGGCGAACCGGCACCCCAGGTACATCGTGTTGGGCGCCGCCTGCTTGACCACCTCGCGGCAGACGCGAAAGTACTGTTCCGCGATCCGGGTGGCAAATGCGGCCAGGTCCTCGCGGGCCTTGGCCTCCTCGGGTGGCGTCCGCGACGCGGCCAGCGCCTGCCACGATTCGTGCTCCGTCTGCCAGGCCTCGTTCAGCCGCTCGATCGTCTCGTACTTCTTTCTGAGGTCTTGCAGGAAAGCTTGCTTGGCAGCCTGCTCCGCGGGCGACGCCAGCGCGGCCAGGGCCAGCGAAAGCTCGGCCCCCCAGCCGAGCTCGTTGTCGACCGAATAGCCCAGGCACCAGGGGTCGTCGGTTGACTTGCCCTTTTCGGCGGCCATCCGTTCAGCCAGGCTGGCGCGAAACTCCGGCTCGAAGGGGTCGGGGAATTTGCCCCAATAGCCGGAGCTGCCTTCGATCGGTTTTCGAGCCGCGCCGATCGACACCGCGTAAGGCGTCTTTCGCTGAAGGTAGATCGCTTCGTCGGACCAATTGGCGATCGTGTTCATCGCCCAGCTACGCAGCCGCTGGTGGCACAGCCGCGCGTGAATCTGCTGCCAGTCGGGCCCGTATTTCCGCAGCAGGTTGGCGGCGGTGAAATTGAACGTCTCGTATTGCCTGCCTTGATAGTAGCCGTGGGGCGCCCAAGAGCCGCGCCCGAAAAAAACACCCATCGGCGAGTCTCTCTCCGGCAGGTCGGCGAACCAGTGTTCGCGGTCGGTGATCGGCGTGGTGGCGTTGTTGGGGTGGACGCAGTCGATCCCGTGAGACCAGAAGAGGCGCCCCGCCGGGTCGACGAGCCACCACTTGCCTTGATGGCGCGTGGGGTAGAAATGGCCGGTGGCTTCCAGCTGGGGGCCGGCGGCCCAGCCGCCGTACTCGTTCCAATCCGCCGGGCCGGGATGGGCGGCCAGATCGGCGCGCTCCTCCGCGGCAAACTCGGCCAGCGCGGCTTCCGCATGGGTCTTGCGCGGCCAATCCTTGTGCGCATATTGCCCGAACGTGTCGATCAGCGGGAACAGCTTGTCCACGGATTCGGGCAGGGCGCCGGCGGGGCTCGTCCCCTCCGTGCGGAGGTTGTCGATGCGGAACACGTGCCGGGCGGCGGGCTCCGCGACGAAGATCAGAATGGCGTCGACCTTCGCCGGATCGATCCCCTGTTCGGCCGACAGCCCGCCGGGGTAACCCCGCATTGCGAACAGCTTTTCGCGAAACGCCGTGGGGAGCCGGCGGCGGATGTTGACCCTGAAGGTCGCCCGCTCACCCGGCCCGACCTGGGTGTTTTCCTGGTAGTACACCCGGTTGCCGCCGGCAAGCGAATCCATGCGGCAGTGGATCGTGAGCGGTTTTTCGCCGACGTTTTCCACCTCCAGCGCGAGCCGGGCTGCTCCGCTCAGGTCCCAGACGCCGCCGGCCGGTTTGAGAGTAATCCCCGGCCAGCGCTCGGTCGTGCCGGTCTTCACCTCAAGCGATGTTGCCGGCGGCGACCCGTGGAGCGCCACCTCGGCGTCGCGAGTCTCCACTCGCTTGAGGTCAAAACCCGGCTCGAAATCCAGCAGCGTCTCGGCGGCCGCGAGGTGCGCGGCCAGTGCCCAGATCAGAACAAGGGCGGTCCGGGCGGAATGCTTGGGGAGTGGGGGCATGGGAGGGTTCGGGGTTCGGGGTTCAGTCTTCACCTCGTTCCCAAGCTCCAGCTTGGGAACTCAGGAAAGGGCGGTCCGCGCGGAATGCTTGGGGAGTGGGGGCATGGGAGGGTTCAGGGTTCGGGGTTCAGTCTTCACCTCGTTCCCAAGCTGGAGCTTGGGAACCAGTGTATTGCTGGAACGTGCCGGGGTCTCAGGGGAAAAAGGCCTTCAGCGCCTTGATGAGCACGTGGGTGGCGACGAAGGCTGCCAGCACGCAAACGATTCTGTGCGTGTTGATTGGCAACGTCAATCGCAGGATCAGCCCGGCGCAGAGGAGCAGGGGAACGATGGCAATGATCGAAATCCATGGGTAAAACCACCACATCCAGACGGCGTTCGAGGCCGCGACACCCAGGCAAACGGCGGCGAGCCTTCGCCAGGGAGGGATTTGTCTGCCGAGCGCGATGACGAGGATCGCAAACAGCAGGACCGCGTCCAGGACGCACCGGGAGAATATTTCCGCCAAGCGAGTCTCCTCTCGGTTCTCCACTTCGCCTTGAAGCAGGGCGTGAACGATCCCCGCGGCGGCAGTCACCGCTGGTTCGCTCTGGAATGGCGCAAGCGGCTGAACCAGGCCATTTTTCCACTGTACCGGCGTACTGAGGGGATCACAAGCGCGGAGAGACGGCCGGACCTGTTCACGCTGCGCCGGCAACGCCGGCAACGCCGGCGCAGCCGGCGATTTCGCGATAGACCTCTTCGATCCGGTCGCAATTGCGCTCGAACGAGTGGCGCAGGGCGAGTTCTCTCGCCGCCGCTCCCATCCGGCTTCGCTCCCGGGGATCGAGGAGCCGCTCGATGCGGTCCGCAAGGGTCGCGGCCTGGCGCGGGTCGGAAATCACGTAGCCTTCGCGGCCGTCGGTCATCAACTCGTCGGCGCCGGCGGCGCGGCTGACGACCGCCGGCAGGCCCGACGCCAGCGCCTCGAGCACCACCAGGCTGCAACTGTCGTAGAATGTCGGGTGGACGAGCAGGTCGGCCGCGGCCAGGTAGGGGACGACGTCGGACCGCGGGCCGAGAAAGGAGACGTTCTCTCGCACCCCCAACGCCCGGGCCAGGAGTGGATAGCCTTGCATGCGGCGGCCGCCCAGAATCGCCAGGTGGACCGGCGCCGAACGCTTGCGCAGAAGCTTCAGTCCGCGGAGGGCGGGGCCGACGCCCTTGAGCCGGAAATTATGGGCCACCAGGAGGAGCAGCACGGTGTCTGCGCCGAGCCGGAGTTCCTCGCGAACGGACGCCCGGAATTCACGGCGGCGGCCGGGTGAGAATCGAGCGCAGTCGACGCCGTTGGGAACGATGCGGATCCAGTCGCGCTTCACGCCGTGAAAACGAACGAAATCGTCGGCCACTCGCTCCGATAGGGCCACGAAAAGCCGGCCATCGTTGACGTACTGGCGGGCGGCAAGCCGCTGGAACTGGCGATAACGGGGCAGGAGCCCCATCGCCAGCCGCCTGGCCGGCTGGAGGACCGCGGGCATCGCCCGCAACCGGCGCTCGAGCAGCGCCTGGCGGGAGCCGAAATGGGGCTGGAAGACGTCGCAATGCCAGCCGGCCCCGGTCTCATGAACAATGTCGCAATCCAGCCCGAGCAATCGGCGCTGGAGGGCCGCGGCGTATTGCATCCGCGAGCGCCCGGCGGTGACTGCATGGAAGCGGATGCGGTGATGATCCGCCTGGGGCGCGAAACTCCGCGCGAGCACGTGCATTTCGTGGCCGCGGTCGGCCATGGCGCGGGTGAACTGCCAGGTCCAATGTTCTAAGCCGCCGCGGCGCGGGTCGAGATGTTCGAGGACGATAGCCACTCTCATGCGATCAAACCCAATTTGCATTCCATTGCCTGTTGCTTGCCCAGGACCTGGCGAACGAGCCGCTTCTCCTTCGGGCCGAGCCGCGCCGTGCCGAAGTATGCCCGCAAAAAGGCGACCTTGTGGGTGCACTTGACGCGATCGCGGGGGGCGGAGTAGGCCAACTGCGCAAGGTCCTTCACGAGCCAGCGCTGGCGAAACCGCGCCCGGTGCTGCACGCGCTGGAGATCGATCAGGCGGATCTCAAAAACGCCGGGCGACGGCTCGCGAACAAAGAAGTGGCAACAGTACAGGTCGCGATGATTGAATCCCGCCTGGTGGAAACGGCGCACGAGCGACCCGGCGCACTCGATCAGCCGGGCAAGACTCCTGTCCTTGCGGGCAGCGCCGGCCGTGTTGAGAGCGGGGAATCGCTGCCGCAGGAAATCATCGAGCGGAGTGAAACCTTCCAGTTCGGGAGTGATCGTCAGCGATTCGAGCCGCCCGCGGCGATCAAGCCGTTCGCCGTATGCGGCCAGTTCGACGCAGGGGATTCCCGCCGCCTCGAGGCGGCGAATGTTTTGGGCTTCGTCTCGCCCGGCGGAGGTGCGGGGGGGCAGGCCGAGCCACGCGCGCAGTCGTGTCGCAACGCCGCGCACATGGTGCTTCTTCAAGTACACGACCCGCGGGCGCCCGGCCAGCGGCAGCACCAGGCGCCAGTTCTCCCGGTCGGGCAGGGCCCTCATGCAGGTTCCTTCTCGGCCCTGCATGAGGTCTGCAAAGCGGTCGAGGCCGGCGGCGCGCAATCCCTCGCGGCATGCCGGAGAGGCCCAGAGGGGCTCCTCGCCGACGCGCGCCAGGCCGGTCCGCGCGGGATCCGCCCGGCTGGGCAAATCCTGGCCGGCGAGCGTCTGGCCGATGCGAACCTGGTAGCGCCGCGCCATGCCGCCGGCCGGGCATTGACCGGCGGGCAATTGTCCGGCCACGGCGGTGCAACCTGTCCGGGCTGGATGCGACTGCACCTGACCGCGCGGCGATTGGCTGCTCACCGGCGCTTGGTCGGCGCGTGTACCCGGCGATTCAGTTTTTCCGGCTGGAATCCGCGGCAACGGAATTCTCCCTCCTTGGGCGGCGGCTGGCGGGCGGCGCGTCATGCGACGCGATGGACGCTGGTGCGGGCAAGCCAGGCGCTGACCTCGCGGTAGACCATTTCAACCGACAAATCCTCCATGCACTTGTGGTGTTTGTAAGGGCACACGCGCTGGTGGCAGCCGATGCACTCGAGGTCTTTAAGATACAGATCGATGGCATCGACGGTCGGGTTGCGCCCCCAGACGGGAAGCATCGGCCCGTAAAGCGTAATCACCGCCTTGCCGAGCGCCGCGGCCAGGTGCCGCGGGCCGCTATCCGTGGAAATCATCAGCCGGCTGCGGCGGATGCAGGCCTTGGCCGTGCCGATGTCCAACGGCTGGCCGCGCATCGAGACGACTTGCGGCCGCGCGGCCAGGGCGGTGATCTGGCCCGCCGTGGCCTGCTCATTGGGACCGCACATCACCAGCACATGGTGATCCAGCTCGTCGACGATGCGGCGGGCCAACGCGGCGAAGTGACCGGCCGGCCAGAGCTTGGCCGCGCCGTAGGCCCCACTCGAGTTGAACGTGATCAGGCGGCCGTCAGCCGGCAGCCCCAACTGCTGAAACACCCGGTCGGCGGTCCGCTCGTCGCGCGGCGTGGTGGCCAACTCCAGCCGCGGCGAGCCAGGCGGGCAGCCCGCTGCTTCGGCCAGGCGCAGGTAGTAATCGACCATCGGCCGATCGGCGGTCCGGCCGCGGGGATTGGGCAGCCGGATCGGGTCGGTCAACAGCGGCCCGCGGCCATAGCGGGCGTAGCCGATTCTCCGTTTCGCTCTTCCAAACCAGGTGAGGATCGCCGAGCGCGGCGAGTTCGGCATCAGGAATACCACGTCGAACTTCGCCGCGAAGAGCTTGTGCCAAATCCGCAGGTGGCTGCCGAGCGGCCATTTGCCCCTCGGGTCGAAGTACCATTGCTCATCGAGCCAGCCGGTTCCGGTCAGGATATCCTTCTGATAGGGGAGCATGATCCCCACGATCCACGCCTGGCTGCCATAGTGGGCCCGAATCGCGCGGAGTGCCGGCGTGGCCATGACGAAATCGCCCAGCCATCGAGGCAGAAAGACTCCGATGCGGAACTGCTTGCCTGTCGTGAGAATCGGCATGAGGAATTCTCACAGTCCTTTCAAAGAAAGGCGATCCATAGCCGGCGCGGCCTTGACTTGCAGCTAGCGAAGTAAACCCTCAGAGCATAGCAGCTTAACGCCATCCGTACCAAGGCCAATTAACAGGGCAGGATTCACACGGAAGAGGGGGATAGGCTCGTTGCCA
>JAMOAF010000259.1 GCA_023621895.1 Planctomycetota bacterium | reverse complement strand
GATCGGCTCTTGTGCTGTTGGCTGCGGTCCTCATGGCGGTGCTTGCCCATCCGCTTGCGGGTGCTGAACCGAGCACCGAGGCAGCTCGCCTTGAGACGTTCACACATGCTGACGGGTCGACCTATTTTGCCCTGAGCCTGTCGGCTGGCCCCGTCGCGCTGGCTGAATCGAGCGACGTGGTCGTCCTGTTCGACACCTCGGCGAGCCAGGCGGGACAGTACCGGGCCGACGCGCTGGCCTCGCTCAAGTCGCTGCTGGCGGGTTTGAAGGCGGAAGACCGGGTTCAATTGATCGCCGTTGACGTCAACGCGGCGCCCATGACCGAAGGTTTCGTCAAACCCGCCGGCAACGAGATCGCCGCTGCTTTGCAGAAACTGGAGCAGCGCGTGCCGCTGGGGGCGACGGATATGGAAAAGGCCCTCCAGTCGGCGGCCGGCGCTTTCGATGCCGAGGGAACCCGACCAAAGGCCGCCGTCTACATCGGCGACGGAATCAGTGCCGCCAATTTCCTGGGCACGGAGACCTTTGAGTCCCTGACCGCAAGCCTGGCCGAGAAACGGATTCCGGTCTCGGCCCACGGCATCGGCCCGAAGGTCAACCTCCGGCTGCTCGGCGCGTTGGCCAACCAGACCGGGGGCCGCCTTGTGGCGGACTGGGATAAGGAGCGTCCCGAGGAGGCCGGCGCCGAGCTGGCCGCCGCGGCCGACGCGCCGGTGCTCTGGCCGCGGCAGGACCAGGTGGTCTTCCCCGGCGGATTCGAAGTCTACCCGATGCAAATGCCGCCGCTCCGCGCCGATCGTGATACGGTTCTGATCGGCAAGTTTGCAGGCGGCCAGAAGGGGCCCTTCGATGTCCAGGCGACGGTAGCCACTCCCCAAGGCCCCAAGGAGTTGAAGTGGTCGGCCGCTGCGAAGCCGTCCAGCGAAGACAACGCATTCCTGGTCCAATTGGTTGAAATGGCCCAAGTTGACGGCGGCCGCTCGCTCCCGGTCCTGGGCTCGGAGAGCCTGGCGAAGATTCGCCAGGAGATCAATGCCGGCGTTTATACGACGAGCCAACTGGCCGCCCAAGCGCTCAGCGGCGGCAACCTCGACGAGGCGGAACGCCTTGCCAAGGCCGCCCAGCAGAGCGACCCCGGAAACCCTGAAGCACAGGCCATCTTGCGAGCCGTGGCCAAGAAGCGCGCCGGCGGCGCCGCCCAGCCCGAGGCCCTCCAGTTGGTCGGCCCGGGTGAAGCGACCAAGGCGGCCCCCCTGGCGCCGGATTCGACTTTCATGAACACGGTCGCCGCGGACAATCGGGCCTTCCAGCAGATGATCGAAACGGAAACCCGCAACGTGATGGAAAACGCTCGTCGCAGCCTGGAGTCGGAGCCGGAAGTGGCCATCCAGAACCTCAAGCAACAATTGGAGACGATCAAGCGCACGAGCGGCCTCGATCCGGATCGGGTCGACCAGTTGGTCGACCAGCTGCAGGCGGCGACTCAGCAAGCGCAGCAGCGCCAGCAAATTCTCGAGAAACGTCGCCAGGAACAGCAGGAACGGATCGCCACGGCGCGGGAGCAGGTCCTCCGGCTGGAAGAGACTTCGCGGACCCAGCAGAAGATCAAGCAGTTGATGGATCGTTTCAACTCGCTGATGGAAGAGGAGAAATATGCTGAAGCAGAGCAGTTTGCGGGGATGGAGGCGGCGAAACTCTCGATGACCCTCCCCTCCGGCTCTCCACCCGACGGCGTCTCGCCCGCCACGATCAGTGCAATTTACAATGCGCGGCAAGTCGGGCACTTGACCGAAGGCCTGAAGCTTCGCGTCGAACGCCAGAGGAAGATGCTCGACGCGCTGCACCAGGTGGAACTGGCTCACGTGCCGTTCCCGGACGAACCGCCGATTCTCTACCCGGACGCCGAGGTCTGGGCGGAGCTGACTGCCCGCCGCAAGGAGCGGTACCGCTCGATGGACCTGGCCAGTCGCGGCGATGCCGAGCGGCGAATCCGCTCGGCGCTTGACAACCCGACGACGCTCGATTTCATCGAGACGCCGCTGAGCGACGTGATCGAGTATTGGAAGGACCTTCACAAGATCGAGATCCAGATCGATCAGAAGGCGCTGACCGACGTGGGCATTGGCACCGACACGCCGATTTCAAGGACGCTCGATGGCATCTCCCTCCGCTCGGCGCTGCGGCTGGTGCTCCGCGACCTCGACCTGACCTACGTGATCCGCGACGAGGTGCTGATGATCACAACGCCGGAAGAGGCGGAGCTGGAATTGAGCACCAAGGTCTATCCCGTGGCCGACCTGGTGATCCCCCCGTCGATGATGCAGATGGGCGGCGGCGGAATGATGGGTGGCGGCATGATGGGCGGCATGGGCGGCTATGGCGGCGGCATGATGGGCGGCATGGGTGGCATGGGTGGCGGCATGATGGGCGGCATGGGAGGCATGGGCGGCATGGGCATGGGCGGCATGGGCGGCGGCTTCATGAATGTGCCCGCCAACCCCCGCAACAAGCTCGATCCCCGCTTCAAGCTCGATCCGCGCAACCAGTTCCTGCCCGACCCGCCCGCGGTGCCCGGCTTCCAGGCCTTCGCCGTCAAGGACGACCTGAGCGTCGCGCCCGAGTCGGTAAAGGCGCCGGAGAACAAGGTCGAACCCGTCTCGCTTGCCATTCCGGAAGGCGCCGATCCGCGTGCCTACTGGAGCGGGTATTTCGAAAAGAACTCGCCGGCCCAAGCGGCCGTTCGCCAGGCAGTCCGCGAGTTGATGAAGGCGCAGAAATACGATCAGGTGATCGCGATGATCCAGGCGGCTCTCCGGAAGGCGGAACCGCAGCCCTGGATGTACGAGGCGATGGCGCTGGCCATGCAGGCCGCCGGTCAACCCAAGGAGGAGATTGAGCGCGTGGTGCTGTCCGCCGCCGATTTCTGCGACAACCCGCTGGACCTGCTTTTCCTCGGCGTTTACATGGATCGGCTTGGCCTGGAGCAGCGGGCGCTGAAGACCTACCAGCAGGTGGCCCAGGTGGCTCCCCATCAGCCCGAGCCGTTCATGTACGGCTTGCGGCTGGCCCAGCGAATCGACGACGTGGAAGGCATCAAGTGGGCCACGATCGGCATTCTCGGCCAGGCGTGGACGGGAGACCAGCAGGAGGTCTGGCTCTCGGGACTCCGCGCCGCGAAAGCGATGCTTGAGCGGCTTCGCAAGGAAAAACGCGCCCAGGAAGCCGATGCCTACGAGACGGCGCTCAACGAAGCCCTCGTTCGCGACTGCTTCGTCAAGGTCTCGTGGACGGGAAACGCCGACGTGGACCTGATCGTGGCGGAGCCGTCCGGCACGATCTGTTCGCACCGCAATCCGCGAACGACCGGGGGCGGCGTGATGGGAAGCGACGCCTACTCGAGTCTGGCCAACACCGGCCAGCCCGTCTGCTCGGAAATGTACGCCTGCCCAAAGGCCTTTTCGGGCGACTACCAGATGCTGCTCCGCCGCGTCTGGGGGAACCTGACGGCGGGCAAGGTGACCGTGGAAATCCACACCAACTACGGCACCAAGGAGGCGAAGGTCCTGACCAAGACGGTTGAACTCGACGGCGACGAAGCGGCCGTCGTCTTCAATGTCGATCAGGGACGCCGCAAGGAGTCGCTCCAGCAGCACCAGGTCGCCAATGCGGCCGCGGCCCAACTGGCGCTTCACGATCAGATCATCGCCCAGCGCCCCGACATCCTGGCACAGCAGCTTGCCGGAGTTGCCGACCGCGGTTCGATGGCGGATTACCTCCAGTCGGGAGCTGCCAATCGCGGCGCCCCGCTGTTCGCACTCGGTGGTGGCGGCGCCGTCGGTTACCAGCCGGTGATCATCCAACTCCCTGAAGGCACGAACATGTCGGCCTTCGCGGTCATCTCCGCCGATCGCCGCTATGTCCGCGTGGCGCCGATGCCGCTCTTCTCGGGTATCGCCGAGGTGAACGTGTTCAACACGGCAACCGGGGCCAACACTACGGGTCAGGGCGGTACCGGCGGGCAAGGCTTCAGCGGCATGGGCGGCGGAGGCATGGGAGGCTTTGGCGGTGGCGGCATGGGAGGCTTCGGCGGCGGTGGCATGGGCGGCATGGGCGGCATGGGCGGCGGATACGGCGGCGGAATGGGAGGCGGATACGGCGGCGGAATGGGAGGCGGATACGGCGGCGGCATGGGCTTCCAGTAATCCCATCCGCGCGAAAACGTTTCCCGTGACGCGTGTGAAAGAGCGATCAACGGGCTGGATTCGCCCGAAGCCAGCCCGTTTTTTGAATCAATGCAACCGCCCAGAACACGGGCAGCACAGGCTGGCTTCGCCCGAAGTCAGCCTGTTTTTCGGATCACCCCCGGTGTAACGTCCAAATCGAGGCTCTCGAAGCGTCCGGCGCGGAATCGCTCGACCGCGATCGCGCCCATCACGGCGTTGTCGGTGCAGAGCTTCAGAGGAGCGATGTGCAGGGAAATCCGGTTTCGGGCCGCCTCTTCTTCGAGCCGCTTTCGCAGCCGGGCGTTTGCCGCCACGCCGCCACCGACGCAAAGGGTCGTCAGGCCCGTCTTTTCCAGCGCCAGCATCGCCTTGCCGACCAGGCAGTCGACGGCCGCCTCTTGGAAGGAAGCCGCCAGGTCGGCCACCTGCCTGTCCTCGAGGCGGATCGTTTCGAAGTCGGTCTTCCCAGGACCGGCGATCGTGTAGCGGACGGCCGTCTTCAGCCCGCTAAAACTGAAATCGAGGACCTCGCGGTTGTCGAGCAAGGCCCTGGGGAAACGGTATGCCTTGGGGTCGCCCCGTTCGGCCGCCTTCTGAATCGAGGGCCCGCCCGGATAGGGCAGCCGCAACATGCTGGCGACCTTGTCGAAGGCCTCGCCCGCCGCATCGTCGATTGTGGCGCCGAGGAGTTCGAAATCGAGCGGGCTCGGGCAGCGGTACAGGCTCGAATGGCCGCCACTGGCGATCAGGCCCACGCACGGGAAGACCTCGCGCCCGGCGGCAAGCCGGCAGGCATAGACGTGCGCCTGGAGATGGTTGATCGCGATCAGCGGAAGTCCGGCGGCCACGCACAGCGCCTTGGCGGCCACGAGCCCCACCAGGAGCGAGCCGGCCAGTCCCGGGGTATTCGCCACGGCCACGGCGTCGAGCTGTTGAATCCGCGTTCCGCTCCGCCGCAGCGCCTCGTCAATCACCGGCAGGATTCGTTCCAGGTGCGCACGGGAGGCGATTTCCGGGACAACCCCGCCGAACCGCCGGTGCAGATCGTCTTGCGAAGCCACCACCGAGCCGAGCACTGCGAGGTTGTCGCCGATCACGGCGGCCGCCGTCTCGTCGCAGGTCGTTTCAATCGTCAGAATCCTCATGGGGCCTGGCTTCCGTCGACCGCCGCCTTTTGTTTCTCGATCGGCGGCTGGGCCGGCTGGCCGGCTTTTTTTTCGCCGGGCGGGCTGGCTTCGGGCTTCGGCGCTTCGGCTTTGGGCGGCGTCTTCTCGGGCGGCGCTTCGGCCAGCGTGTCGGCGGCGGATTGCTTCTCCGCCGGTTTCGCCGGCAGTCCGTTGGCGACCCGAGGGGTGGTGAGCTGTTCCCGGAGATAGTTGATCGCCATCTCCAACTGGCGGTCGGTGAAACCCTCAACCGGCGATTGGCCCCGGGCGTCTTCCGGGGCGTCGGAAGCCAGCTGGCCCGCTGGCGGAGCCTCCCGGCCCTGGCCGCTTTGCGGCGCCGGTTCGGATGCCTGTTCGTGAGGTTTCAGGATGTCGCGGTCCCGGCGAAATTGGAGCAAGGCGACCATCTCCGAATCGGTCAGCCGCAATTCAAATCCATCGTTTGGCTTGACGCCCCAATCATCTTCCGGTTTCGCTCCCGGCAAGCGGTCGATGTTCTTGCCGTTGGGCCGATGGTAACCGGCGGTGGTCAGCTTCAGAGCGCTCTGGCCGCCCTCCATTTCGATTACCTTCTGGACCGAACCCTTGCCGAAGGTCCGCTCGCCCATCACCACCGCCCGCTGATGGTCCTGCAAGCAGGCCGAGACGATTTCGCTGGCGCTGGCGCTATAGCGATTGACCAGGACGACCATCGGAAAACCTTCGTAAGTGCCGCGTTTCTCGGCTTCCCAGACCTGCGGGGCGACGTTGCGCCCCTCGGTGCTGACAATCTTGCCCTCCGACACGAACAAGTCCGCAACCTGGATCGCCGCGCTCAGCAACCCGCCGGGATTAAAGCGCAGGTCGAGAATCAAGCCCGCGAACTTCTGTTTGCGGAGCTCCCGCAATGCCGTCTTCAGTTCGTCATTGGTGTTGCGGCCGAAACCGGTCACCCGCACGTACCCGATGCGTTGTTCCTTGTCGACCAGGTAGTCCCACCGGTCGTCTGCGCCTCTCTGATCGCCAAGCACGGTCTCGATACGGACGATTTCCCGCTTGAGGGTGATCGTCTCCGTTTCCTTGCGGCCCGGCCGGCCGACGGTCAACGCCACGGTGCTGCCCGCTTCGCCCTTGAGCCGTCCGATCGCGTCGTCGAGCCGCATTCCCTTGGTGGGCTTGCCGTCGATTTCGAGAATCTGGTCGCCCGACATCAGCCCGGCGCGGTACGCTGGCGTTCCCACCAGCGGGCTGATCACCATGAGCTGGCCCCGTTCGATCCCCACCTGGATGCCGATCCCCGCGAACTGCTGGGAGACAGTCGTCTTGAAGCTCGACATGTCGTCCGGGGCGACATAATCGGAGTACTCGTCGAGTTGTTTCAACACCCCGTCGATTGCCGCTTCGATCAATTTCCGCCGATCGATCGGCTTGACGTAGTTGCGCTCCACCTGGTTGATCGTATCGACGAGCAGTCTCTGTAGCGCGTAATCGTCGGGCACGTCCGGCCGGAGCGGGTCTTCCGCGGCCGAAGCGCGGCCGGATACGAGGAACAGGCAAATTGCGGCAGCCGACAAAAGCCAACGGGCCATGGAAGACTCTCCAACGGAGGAGACGCGAACAGCAAGGAAAGATGGGCCGATTTCAGTATACACCCCCTCCGAATCCGGACAAGAGAATGGCTTCAGGCCGGGGCCGGCCCGCGCGGCGGCTCGTTCCCGCAAATCCCGCCGGCTTGTCCGGCGGCTCGTTCCCGCAAATCCCGCCGGCTTGTCCGGCGGATCGTTCGGTTTCCGACTACCTCAGCGGCCGGCGCTCCCCCCCAGAATCCCGCCGGGTTGCCCGGCGGCTCGTTCGCGCAAATCCCGCCGGCTTGCCCGGCGG
>JAMOAF010000157.1 GCA_023621895.1 Planctomycetota bacterium | reverse complement strand
CCCTGAACCTGCCCCGGCAGGTCATAAGCTGAAACCAAATGTAGTGAAGACTTTTGACCGCCCACCCCGCAAAATCCGGGATAACATGCCAACTATTGGCGAACTTGGGTTAGCGCCGCCAGAACTCCCCCCTCAATCTCGAAGACCTTGCCCCCCTCCGGCGCCACCGCCGCCGCGTCTCGGCAGAACCTGAGGGCTTCTTCGAAATCCCCCTTTTCGCGGCAGACCACGGCCATATGCCGCAAGGCATCCGCATGACGAGGCTCCAAACGAAGCGCGTAGCGCAGTGACCTCTCGGCCTCCTCCAAGTGTCCGGACTCGACCTGCATCAGCCCGAGATTCGACCAGGCGTCGGCGTACGTGTCGCGAAGGGCAATCGCCCTTTCGAACGCCGCCCGCGCCGCGCGGAATCGCCCCAGGTCCTTGTGAACTACCCCAAGGTTGTTCCAGTAGACGGCCTTCTGGCCGCAGAGCGCAAGGGCCTTTTGAATGTGTTCCAGCGCGCCTGGCAGATCGCCTCGCTTGTGGAGCACTAAACCCAAGAGATGCCAGGCCCCGGCATGCGACGGGTCGTTGCGGAGAAGTTCGCGGTAGACGGGCTCCGCTTCGTCGCCTCGCCCTGATTTGTGAAGCGCCAGGGCTTCGTGAAACCGATCCTGGACGGTTACCATAAGTCCCTCTATGCGGCTCGGTTTTCATCGCCTGCCCCGGAGTCGATCCGGGCCGCATGCGGGGAGTTGAACACGTAATTAGAAAGCTGTCAAGCCCCTCCCGAGGAAAAAGACACAGTATTTTGCAATTTGAATATTGAACATGGAGCTACGACACTTAAATAGTACAGTATTTAATGTGCATATAACCACTCGGTAGTGCTACGCGTTATACTCCGTATCGGCTACGAGGATAGCCTGTTCGGGCGGAAACTAGGGGCGTCGCAAGGGCAGGGCCCAAAACAGGGGGACACCCACAAAGTTGGCGATCCAAACGCGGCCGCACAAAGTGGCTGACAGCCCTTGACTGAATAATCGGTAGCCCCTCTTAATCGCTCTTGATCGCGTTGGGGGAGCGGAGTGACCTTTACCAGAGTCAAAATCACGCCGTACGTAAGGTAGCCAAGCGCAGGAGCTGTTCTCAAGGGCACGAATTCTAAAACGTGGGTCTTGCTTGCACTTCTCGCAACCGATTCGCATTCTGCACGCCCGATGAGTCTGCGAGCGCGCCGCCCTGCTCGGGAGTCGCGCTGGCATTCCCGGGGCCAGCCCATTCCCTTCGCCCGCTCCAACTCCCCGAGCCTCATCAATAGGGGTCATCATACTGTGGGCGGTCTTATCGCATCCGCCGCAGTACGCGGCTGAAAAAGCGGGCCGCGCGCTGGGCAAGGGACTGGGCAGCAACCTCGATCTTGGCCTGGCCACGAACGCCGATCGAGAGTGGCGACGCGGTCGGCTCCAACGCAACCTCGAGGCGGTAAAAGGCGCCCAGCGGCCTGGCGTTTTCACCGTCCTCGACAGTCGGAATCGCCTTCAGCGCAGCCAGCCGCGGCGGGACGGAGTCGACCTTGGCGTCCCCCACTATTGCAACTCTCCCTTCAAGCACGGCGCGCCGCGATTGTTCCAGGAGAATTTGCACAGGCTGACCAGGCCGGACGAGCTGCACGTTCTGCTCGTCAACGTAAACAACCGCCCGCAAGCGGCGAGGATCGCCCACCAGGCAGACGAGCGTTCCGGTTTCCAGATAACAGCCGATGTTCTCCGCGTCGGTGGGACGCCCTTGCCAGGAAGGCAATGTTTGCCGATCTGAATCGCCGTGCCGCGCCGGGGCCGGCAGGACCGTGCCCGAGCGCGGGGCCGTCAACCGGAGCCGTTCCGCTTCGCCGCGCCTGGCAGTCAAGCGCTTCTGGAGATCGGCCAGCGTCTGCCGGGCGGCCGGCAATTCGGCGGCTGCCTGCTGGTCGTGGGAACGCCGGGCTTCGAGTCCGGCCAGGTAAGACTCGTCGGCGCCGTATTCCGATTCCAGCCGGCTGATCTCGCGGCTCAATTCGGCGTTGTCCAGCTTCGCCAGCAGTTCGCCTTCGGCCACCGCCGAGCCGACGGCGCACGCCTCGACAAGCCGTCCCGGCACCGTGACGAAGATGCGGTCGGCGTCGGACTCTTCGAGAAGCGCCGGCGCTCGGACGCGGCAGGGCAGAGGCACAACAGACGCCAGGACGACCAGCGCCGCTGTTAAGAAGGCGGCCTTCAGCCTCCAGCCGCTCTTGCCACGCTCGCCGCGAGGCGCAAGACGGTTCCGCACGGCCTGCGCGGCCGGAACACCCAGCATCGCCACGACCGTGGCTGCAAGGATCGCGTGGGCCAGAAGCTCCAATCGCCAGGGACGGAGCACGCGATAGAGGAAGGAGAGAATCAGGATTACCACGAAAAAACGATAGGCGATCGACAGGAGCCCATACACCGCAAGCAGGAAACGGCGACGCTCCGGCCATGCCGATTGGTGGGGACGGCCGCCCAACAACGATGCGCAGAGGCCGGAGACAACCGCCCGGCTTCGCTGCCACAGGTTGGGAATCTCGAGCCAGTCGGAAAGAATGTAGTAGCCGTCGTAGCGGAGCAGCGGATTTCCGTTCAGCAAGACCGTACCGACGGAACAGACGAACAGAATGTCGAGACAGAAGGCGTTGAGGGGACCCTCGGGCGTCGCCCACCAGACGATCGCCGCCAGCGAGGCGAGGATCAACTCGACATAGATTCCTGCCGCCGAGACCGCGATCCGGCGACGCTTGTCCGGAAGGGTCCAGGAATCGGTGACGTCGGTGTAGAGGCAGGGGGTGAACACGAGCAGCATCAGTCCGATCTCGTGACACTCGCAGCCGAAATGCCGGCAGACGACGGCGTGGCCCAACTCATGCAGGATCTTGACCATGGCCAGCGAGAGGGCAAGCCAGGGGAGGTTGGCCGAGCTGAAAAAACGCTCCGCTTCCGGCAGACGTTCGGCGAGGCTGCCGGCATTGAGCAGCGCGAGAAATGCAACCGCGGCAATCAAGAAGACGGAAAATACAACCCACCACGGATGGAGCAGCCAGCGGACGAGAGGATAGACACGGCGAAGCAGCCTTTCCGGGTCGATGCCCGGCAAGCGGATTGCCAACACATTGGCCGCCGAGGCCGCCCAGGCGCGGCGGTGATTCTCCCGGCAGCGCGCCAGCAGCGGCTCCGCCTGACCGGGATGGTCGGAGACAACCAGGCCGAGCGCGTGGAGGTTGCCGAGGAAGCGGTCGAGGCGGCTCTCTTCCAGCCGCGCCGGAGCGAATTTCTTCTGGAAGCGATCGACCAGCTCGCCGAGGCTCCGCCGGCCGTCGAGCAGGCAGAGCACGGTGCATTCCTCGTCGCGGAGTTGGAAGTAGCGGAGGGCAACCGGGTCCTTGACGACCCAATACCGATCGGCGCCGCTTTGCTGGGGAAAGAAGACGAGGTCGCGGCGCGCCCGCAACCTCAGCGGTCGGCTCGTTGCGGCTTCGGTGGCTGGTGGGCGTGAAGGCATCGGCGTTCTCGTCGAGCCGGCCGGTTCGCCGGCCGGCGCTGTCGCGCTGAAGGGCCGGGGCGGTCAGGGTGATTGGGGCAGGATGACCATCGCGGCCCGCTGGCCCGGCTTGAGCCGCATGTCGGGGTTTTCCACCTCGGCCCAGACACGGGCCTGGCCGTTGACCGGATCGATTTCGGGACTGACATAGGCGAGCGTGGCGGGGTGACTCTTCGCCTCGCCCGCCCCCAGGTCGACGATCAATTCCACCGCCGCGCCTTGAACCGCCTTGGCCAGAAGCGCGGCGGAAAGGAAGCCTTCGGCCCGGAGCCGATCGATTCTCAGGATGCGGGCGACCTGCTGCCCCGATTCGACCCACTCGCCGGGTCGCCGGTAGACCTGGGCGACCAACCCGTTGATTGGCGACCGGAGCGTCAACCGCGCCAGGCGCTGCTCCGCCGTCCGCAAGGCATTGCCCTTCAGTTGGGCGGTCAGAGCGGCGAGGTGGAGTTCGTGTTGCGCCTGCTCGATCGAAAGCCGCGCGCGCTCGGCGGTCAATCGCAAGTGATCCAGCTCCGTCTGCGAAATGCTCTT
Organism: Planctomycetota bacterium; assembly: GCA_023621895.1. Lineage (GTDB taxonomy): Bacteria > Planctomycetota > Planctomycetia > Pirellulales > Thermoguttaceae > JAAYCB01. The sequence continues at coordinate 3,155 of JAMOAF010000157.1, read as the reverse complement.
CGGATACTCGTTCACCGATTCCTGGGCGCGGCGGAGCTCCGCCTCGGCCACCTCCAGCGATTTCTTCGCGAAACGCACGTCGACGTCGTTCTTCGCCTGCGCTTCGGCAATTTCCGACTCCAGCCGCGCCTGCTCCAACTCCTGCCGGGCTTCGGCGTCGTCGAGTTGGACCAGCGGGTCGCCGGCGGCGACCAGGGCGCCTTCCCTGGCGGCGAGCGACTGGATCACGCCCGGATCGCGGGCGGGCACGTCGACCTGCTCGATCAATTGCAACAGAACAGAGTCGATGCGGATCGGTTCGCCCGCCGCGGCGGGCTCCGCGAGCCAGGCGGCAGCCAGCACGACAAGTGGAAAGCAGAAGGCGGGATGGGTCAAGTTCATGGCATCTCCCTGGTCAAGCTCAAAACAGCAGGCGCGAGCGGATCACGTGCAGCAGGCCGTGGAACCATACATAGAGCACCGAGCGCCGGCCGCAATCGATTTTCGCGGTCACCGTCGCCCCGGGGCGAAGCAGCCGCATGGCCGCCTGGTTGTCGGGGCGGACGACGGCCGAGACCGTCGGCGATTGTCCGCCGGAAGAGTCGGTGGCCGGAGAAACCCGCTCGAGCCGGCCCGAGTGGTGCTCTTCCGGCGCCGTGGCGAGAATGAACCGGACAGCGAGCGGCTGGCCGCTGGATCGCATGGCGGCCAGCACGTGGGCGATCCGGTCGTCGGGAATTTCCAGCTCCAGCACCCATCCGCCCGTCAAATCGGCGACGGTCAGCAGGAGTTGCCCGCGAGCGACCGGGCGCGCTTCGAGCAGCCCTTTCACATCCCAGGTGAGGACCTCGCCGTCGATCGGGCTGGCGATCTGCAACTCGGCTTCGAGCCGCTCGAGCAGCGTTTGTTGAGACGACAAGCCTTCGATCTTCTTCTTGAGCGTCTCTTCTTCGGCCGCACGCAGGGCGGCTTGCCGGAGATCCTCGCGGCTGGCGCGACCAGCGGCGAGGCGCTCGGCCTCGACCGACGAGAGCTGTTTCCTCGCGGTCTCCAGTTCACCCCAGAGCCGCTGGCCTTCGTACTGCAACGGGAGATTGCGGAGCCGGAGCAGCGTTTCGCCCCTGGCGACCTTCTCCCCCGCTTCGTGAACGAAGAGGCTTTCAACGATCCCATCGTCTGGTGCGAAGACCTGCCGCCGGACCTCCGGCTGGAGCGTTCCGCCGGCTTCGATCCGCAGGGTCGCCGGGACAATTGCGAGCGTGGCCAGCCCCGCGGCGATGGCGGCCGCGATCAGCAGCAACGCCGGCTGGCCGGCCAAACGGCGAAACCATCGCGCCTCGTGCAGAAGACGGCTGACGGAATAGAGTGGCAGGCTCTCCAAGTCGAGGGCCTGGCGGACCGCCGGAGCGGCGTGGCGGCAGACCGCCGCGGTCCGCTCGCGCAGTTCCTCGGGCGCCAAGCGGTCGAATTGTTCGACCACGAGGATTCCGAACGGCGCTGTATCTCCGGCATCGGCCGATGCGGCCGGCTGGCAATCGCCGGTTGGCGGGGGGAGTGTCAAGGGACAGAACCCCGCCAGCCGCGCGGAGGCAAGATCGACGTAGTCGTGCAGGGGCTCCTCGATCTCGGGCGGAATGGTCTCCGCCTCGTTGGTGGATTCGGCGTACCACAAGGGCTCTCCCACCGATGCCACCGCGGCCGCAAGGCGCTCCAGGTGCCTGAGTGTCGCCGCGCGGCGATTGGCGGTATCGGCGCCGCTCACGGCCGCCACCCGCCATTGGCGGCGGCGGCGGACCAGGACGGTCACCCGGTCGCACTGGATCAGGCGCCGCCCCTCGTTGGCAATCTCGTAGGCCGTTGGCGCCAGCCGCCCGTCGCGGTGAATCGCCCGGGCGAAGTGGTCGATTGCCTGCCACGCCTGGTCGCGCCGCTGGAGCATGGAAAGGCGGCGGCGGCGTTGAAAGATTGCCAGCAGGTCGGCGACCACCCGCGCGAACCTTGCTTGCCCGGCAAGCGCCTGCCCGGAAACCTCGGCACGCAGATGGACTTCCAGCACTCCGCCTTCTTCGGGGGTGGCCCGCCAGGGCACAAGGATCGCGGCGGCGGCCGGTTCCTCGCCGACGCGCGGATCATCACGCGCCGCCAGTGTCCGCGGCTGACCACTGCGGAGCACGTCGCCGAGGGCAGCCTGGCGGCGCGGCTCGCGCTGCTCCGATTCATCCGCCAGATGGGAAAGGTGGAGTTGGGCGGCCAAGCGCAGACTCTCGCCGTCGGCGCGCCAGATCGCGGCGCCAAGAGCCGCCGTCGCCTCAAGCAACTCGGCAAGAAGCTCCTTGTGGAAAACCGCCTCGGGAAGGTCCTCCTCCGCCCGACGGGCCAATCGATCGATCCGCGCGTCGATTTCGGAAGACGACTGGGGCGGAAACCGGTGAGTTGGTTGTGAATCGTGAGGCATGCGTTTGAATTCAAAGCCGAGTGCCGTTGCATTCAGCAGAAAACAAGCAAGTGGAACCGTCAAGATATGCGGAAAAACCCGACCAAATGGAACCCTTCGTGTCGATCATAAAAAAAGGCCCGGCGCGGCACGCAATGCGCGCGAGTCCTTGGAGTCGCGATTGGATCAATCGTCTGAACCGCCGGTCCGGGGGAGCACAGGGGGGAAACGATCGTCGCGGCATCGCAAGCCGCTTTGCACAAACGGTTTAGCGATGTCGGATGGCACGCGTCAAAGCGCTGCCGACTCTGCCGGACGTGGCGGCCGCGCGATCCGCGAATTCACTGGCAAGAGTGAGCAGTGGGTGGACTTGGGGGGATTGGCTGAAATCGTTCGGTAAGCGAGGGCGTGCCGGTTCGGCAATTTTTGCCGGCTGCACGTCTCGAGTGACGCGATCGGTCTTGCCAATGGAAGGCGAGCGGGTGGTCGCCAGACGGGGGATGGGTCAACCGTGGAAAACACAGACCAATCGGCGGACAAGCTGCCCGAGGGCGAACGCGGTATGGGCTGTTTCCCCGCGCGGCGTCCGGCGCGCGTCATTCTTGCGGCGCTGATCTCGGCCGCGTTGCTGCTTGCCGTTGGTTGCCGGACCGAGCGGTCCAAGCCGCACTTTTATCCATTGGCCGATTGCAGTGCGACGGGCCTGGCGATTGAGTATCCCGACCTCGACGCCTGCCTCGAG
>JAMOAF010000873.1 GCA_023621895.1 Planctomycetota bacterium | reverse complement strand
CTGCGGCCGAGTTGACTAGCTTCTCGATCCGTACCCGTTTACCCCCGGGATGGCCCCGAGACGGATAATCCCGCAAGCGATTACTTCGATGCCTGCAAACAGCATCGGGTTTTTGGGTTGGGCAAGCTGAGAAACTTCTTCCTTGGAGTCACAACCGTTGCGAGGGGCAGAATAGGACGGTTGGCGCGACAGACTCCCACGCTTGCCCAGGAAAAAACCGCGGGCAGTGGCGCGGCGGTGCGCGCAGGGGGGGACAATCCGGGGTCAGATTCCCAGAAAGCCTTCGTGGAAAAAGACCGGTTTATAGCCGTGTTCGGTGACCCAGCGGATCGCGGTGTCCAGTCTTTGCGGGTGGTCCGGAATGTAAGCCCGGTAGAACGGCCAGAAATACTGTTCGTGGGTAAACAGGTCCATGATCTCGGCCATATTCGGGTCGTGGGCAAGCGGCTCCAGGGTACCGGCAGTGCGATCGACCGGCACGCCGTTGCAGACGATGTCGATCCGGGAGAAGACGATCCCGCTCTCAAAATCCTTCCACGCATCGTGCCGTGAGAGGTATTCGGAGACGACGTCGTCCCAAAGGTAATTGATGTCCCAGCCTCTCGCCCCCTTGCGGAAATTGCCGCTGAGCACTCGAACGCCTCGCTCCGCCAGCGGCTTGAACGCCGAGTGGGGCGTCATTGCCCAGTGGATGACCGTGGGAGGAGCGTAGGCCTCCTCGCCGGCGAAGCGGCGAATCTCAGCAGCCACCAGGTCGAAGTCGGCGGCCAGCTTTTCTGGAGAAGCTTCCTGGTAGGGCCGGTCCGGGTCGTTGGCGTAGGCGTGGAAGGCGAGCTTCATCCAGTCGGAATTGTCGCGCCACTCCCCCTTATATCGGTCGGGGAACTGGGGAAGCGAAAAGTCATCGCCGGTGGTGTAATAGATGTTGACCGTGAACTTCACCCCGTACTTCGTGTGCAGGCCGCGGAGCATCTTCAAGTAGAAGCAATCGAACAGCGAGGCGTACTGCTTCTGGGCAATGTCGCGCAGGAAGAAGCTGTTGTCGTCGATCGAGAACCGGTAGCGCGGCACGCTGTGGCGGTCCCAGACGACCCGCACGCGGTCCTCACGGCGCTCGGCGCCGCTTTCACAAACGGCCACCAGGTCGGTCTCGTGGTCGCGGAGAACGACTTCCGCCTCGAAAAGGTTCGCCTGGCGGCGGCAGGCGATGCCGTTGACAGCGACGCGTCCGCCCGGGGGCGCCTCGCCGGCGACGCGAATCGCCAGCCCGGCCTGGGTTTGTTTTCCATGCCGGCGATTGAGAACCGCCCCGTGGAACGGTTCGAGAATCTTGACCGGGCTGGGGGCCGCGGCGGCTTGGGCGGCGAACTGCCAGGCGAGCGCGCCCAAGGCGCCTGCGGTGGCGGTTTGCAGCAAACCGCGTCGATTGACTTTGAATTCTTTCATGATTCTCGGCTCCAAGAACAAAACGGGGGACGTCTCGTCCGATTCCGCTGCAAGTCAGCAAGGGCAAGAATACTGGGACCACACGCCGATCGCAAGCAATCGCCGCCGCCTGAGAGCCGGGGCCCGGCCAGTCAGCTCGCTCGCCGCCCATATGCCCCCTTGGCGTGATGGTCAAGGCTCTCCGAACCTGAGACAATGAGAGAATCTTGAAGGAGTCGGAAGTGATGGCCAGGCAACAGAACTCGGCCGATGTCTTCCCGCGCTGGAGCCCGCGTGGGGCGCGCCGGTCGTGGATGTTTGTCGCGTTCGGCTGGTTCGTGTTTTTCGGCTGCGCGCCGGGCGACTCGCCGCCCGAGCCCAGGCAAGCGGAGCAAGCCCAGACGGTAGAAAGGAGCGGAAGCGAGATGGCATTCGAGATCACCAGCAGCGCCTTCGAGGCGGGTAAACGGATCCCGATCAAGTACACGGAAGACGGCGACGACGTGTCGCCACCACTCGCCTGGTCGTCGCTTCCAGACGGCACGGCGGAACTGGCCCTGATCTGCGACGATCCCGATGCCCCCACGCCGCAGCCCTGGGTCCACTGGGTGATCTACAAGATCCCGCTGGAGCAGGCCGGGCTGCCCGAAGGGGTCGAACCGGTCAAGCGGCCCAGGGAGGTCGCCGGCGCGATGCAGGGGTTGAACTCGTGGCCGTCCGGGCAGAAGATCGGCTACCGCGGCCCCGCCCCGCCGAGGGGTCACGGCACGCACCACTACCATTTCACCCTCTACGCGCTCGACGCGCCGCTCGACGTGCAGACCGGCCTCGACAAGGGGGCGCTGCTGGAGGCCATGTCGGGCCACGTGATCGGCAAGGCGGAAGTGGTGGGAACGTACGGGAGGTGAGAGGAGCGGCAATATCCAACCTGTAACCGCTCACTCACACGGCGTCACGATCGCGTGCTGGATGCCAAGCAGTTCGGCGATTCGGGTAAGCGTCGCCGCGCGGCGCCCCAGGCCGAGGGCGAAATGGTGGGTCGGCCCTTCGGCCACCCAGCGCTTCAGAAACGTGCGCACGTCCGGTTCGAAGTAGCCGCGGGTGTTCGTGTTGCCGGTGGCGGGGATCGGGCCGTGCACGCTCTCCCCCTCGGCGATCACGAATTTGAACTTCCCATGCGACGTGACGCCGATGCTCAGCATCGTGATCGGGCCTTCGCGGAGCTTGAACTCCACGCTCGCGCCCGAGCCGGGCTTGCCGTGATATTTCCGCAGGCTCCGCAGGACGGGCTTGCCCTCGGCGATGTTGATGTGATGCGGGCCATCGTGGCCGACGAGAACGAATCCCTGCTCAAAATCGATCGGGTGGAACTCGGCAAAGCTGCCGCCGATGTCCAGCCGGTCCATGATCAGCATCGCGATGCAGGTCTTCAGGTCCGACTCGCCGCACATCGGGAACCCGGCGGCCGTCAACAGCGAGTTGCCGACGATCAGGTTGGTCACCAGGCGGCGGAGCGGGCTGCCCTCCTCCCCTTCGTAATAGTACGCCAGCCCGTCGAGCTTCTTCTCGTCGACGAACTTGTCGAGCGCCACCGCCACGCGCGCGGCCACGTGCAGGTCTTCATCGGTCAGCCGGGTGGTGAGCGGATCGGAAACCGGATCGGGGGTGTCGAACAGGTCGAGGATCGCCGCCTTCTTCGACTCGATCTCCGCGTCGCTCACGCTGCGCTCGTGGCGGAGCAGCTCGTCGGCCTCGGTCTGGACGACGTGGCAGCCGAACGCCGCGGTCAGCGCCGTCTGATCCGTTTGCATGTCGAGCATGTGCTCGATCGGGTGGCCGAAGTGGCCGATCCGCGCCCGCCGCAGATCGTGCAGCACCATGGCAATGTCGCACCACTCGGCCAGCTCCGCCTCCGCCTCCGGGTCGCCGTGGAGCGTGCCGAGGATCACCGGCGGTATCGGGCGGCCGATCCGCGCGGCGACGCCGGCAAACTCCGGCACCGAGCAGAAGTCGTCGTTGCAGAGCTGGATGTAGGTCGACGCTTTCGGGTAGTCCATCGCCTTGAGCGGCTGTAGCGCGACCATCACCAGGGGCACGTCGAGCCCGCGGACGAGCACGCCGAACGTCGCCGAGGTGGCGTAGGTGAGCATGTCGCAGAACACCAGGTCGAGGTCGGCGGCTTTCAGTTTCGGCAGCAGGGCGTAGGCCGACTCGGCGTCGTCGACGATTCCGAAGTCGATCACCTCCACGCCTCGGGCGGAGACCCGGCCCACGAACGTGGCGAGCTTCGCCCGCAACTCGCCGAGCAGGCCGTCGAATTGGCCCCAGTACCTGTGAAAGCCCACGCCGAAAACGCCGATCCGCGCCGTGCGGGCTTTTCGCCGCAAGATGCGTGCCATGATCTTGCTCCGTGTTGCTCGGTCCGCGGCCGCCGCTCAAAACTCCGCAACGCCAGGGGTCCGCGGGAAGGGGATCACGTCGCGGATATTGCCCATGCCGGTGATGAACTGGACGGCCCGCTCCAGGCCGAGGCCGAAGCCCGCGTGGGGCACGGTGCCGTAGCGCCGCAGATCGAGATACCACCAGTAGTCGCCGGCCTTGAGATTCTGTTCGGCCATCCGCATTTCGAGCACGTCGAGGCGCTCCTCGCGCTGGCTGCCGCCGATGATCTCGCCGACCTTGGGCACGAGCACGTCCATCGCCCGAACCGTCTTCTCGTCGTCGTTCAGCCGCATGTAGAACGGTTTGATCGCCCGCGGGTAGTCGTAGAGGATCACCGGCTTTTTGAAATGCTTCTCGGTGAGGAATCGTTCGTGCTCGGCCTGGAGGTCGACGCCCCAGGCGATGGGAAACTCGAACGGCTCGCCCGAGCGTTCCAGCACCTGGATCGCCTCCGTGTAGGGGAGGCGGACGAACCGGCTCCCGGCGATGGCTTCGAGCGTTTCGAGCGTGGTGTTGTCGATCCGCTCGTTGAAAAACGCCATGTCTTCGGGGCATTGCTGGAGGACGTCGGAGAAAATCCGCTTGAGGAAGGCCTCGGCCAGGTCCATGTTGTCGGCCAGCTCGTAGAACGCCATCTCGGGCTCGACCATCCAGAACTCGGCCAGGTGCCGCGAGGTGTTGGAGTTCTCGGCGCGGAAGGTCGGGCCAAAGGTATAAACCTTGCCCAAGGCGCAGGCGAACGTCTCGGCCTCCAGTTGGCCGCTGACGGTCAGGAAGCTGGGGCGGTCGAAGAAGTCCTGGGTGAAATCGACGGCGCCGCCGGCCTTGGGCAGGTTGTCGAGCTTGAGCGTGGTCACCTGGAACATCTCGCCGGCGCCTTCGCAGTCGCTGGCGGTGATGATCGGCGTGTGGATGTAGAGGAACCCGTTTTCCTGGAAAAACTGGTGGATCGAACGGCAAACGCAGTTCCGCACGCGGGCGATTGCCCCAAAGGTGTTCGTCCGCGGCCGCAGGTGGGCGATCGTTCGCAGAAACTCGAACGAATGCCGCTTCTTCTGGAGGGGGTACGTCTCGGGATCGGCCGCGCCGTAGATCACCACCCGCTCGGCGTGGACCTCGGTCGCCTGCCCCTTGCCGGGCGACGGGCGGACCGTGCCTTCAACGAGGATGGACCCGCCGGCCGTGATGTGCTTGACTTCCGACTCGTAGTTGGGGAGCGAAGCGCCGGCGATGATCTGGACATTGGCCACCGAGGAGCCGTCGTTCAGTTCCAGGAAGCTGAACCCCGCCTTGGAATCGCGCCGCGTGCGGACCCATCCTTCAAGGACAACCTGCCGGCCGATCGCGTCGGCGCGCCTTGCCTGGGCCACGGTGATCTTTTCCATCGCGCTGTCCTCGCCGGTTCCATCCACCGTCATTGCTTCTCCCCGCCGGCGGCGGGGCTCCCTGCCGGCTCGGCCGCCGCCTCGGAAGGCTCGGCAGCCCTCTCGCCCGGCAATCCGGCCGGTAGTCCCTGCGGAGCGCCGCCCGGCGTTTCGATCAAAACCGGCTCCGCTGCCGCCGCGCCGGCAATGTATTCGGCCACTTTGTCGATCGCGCCGGTCTTGATCTTGATCAGCGCGCCGACGACCGAGACGGTCAGGGCGATGACGAGGATGATGTTGAAGAATTCCCGCCGCGGCCACTTCATCATCCCCTCGCCGAGGTAGCTTTCCTTGTTGTTCAACACGTAGAACAGCAGGTAGGCGATCGGCAGCATCGCGAAGCAGATCGCCGAGGCGGCGACCGGGAACCAGAACGGGAGCTTCGTGACCACGCCGAGAATCCCGATGACCGGGAATAGGGCGAAAATTCGGAACCGCGTCTTCGTGTATTCCAGGCCGAGCATCTCGCAGAGCGTGAAACCGCAGACGACCATGTGCGTTGAGATCGCGCTACAGGTCATTGCCATCAATCCCAGGTCGAAGACGATCCGGCCGGCGTGTTTGCCGAGGACTCCATGCAGCGATTCGGCCGCGGCGATCGGCTGCAAAGTGTCGCGGAGCACGTCCTCGCCGGTGTAAACGCCGGTGACCGTCATCGCCAGCATGACCAGCGACGTGACCAGGGCGAAGGGCAGGAACATCGACATTCCCAGGTCCCAGCGCGAAAGCGCCTTGTGGCTCTTGCCCCAACCCTTGGCCAGCAACGTATAGGGGTAGAGAAACGTCATGTTGATGCCGACGGCGGCCCCGAGCATGCCGAGCACGAGCGTGATGTGCTGCGGATTTTGATAGCCGGGAATCCCGTACCAACCGATGAATCCCTTGCCCAGCTCCGCCCAATCGATCTTGCTGATGCTGCCGATCACGACGATCGCGAACATCAGCATGATCAAGGCGATCACGCTCCGCAGGAACCACTCGTAGCGCTTGATTCCCTTGGTGCTGCTGCCATAGCTGAAGACCGTGAACAGGTTGATTCCGAGAATCAGGCCGCCGACGCCGAAGCTGACGATCCAGCCGGCGGTGGTGTACTGCTGCTGGGCGTCGAACGATTCGATGCCGGCCATCAGGGCCAGGTCGCGCGCGGCGCCGGCAGCCAGCCCGTACTGGGGAAAGTGCCAGATGACCGAAGCGACGATCGTGCCCAGGGCCCAGAGAAAGACGAGCAGCTTGCTCGTTTCGCGGCCGAAGGCCTTGTAGGGCCGATCGCCGGTCGAAAGGACGATGTTGCCCAGCGCGGCGAGCATCATCACGCCGAGGAACATCGCCAGCGGCTGGACCCAGAGGAGCTTGTAGCCGAACGAGGCGCCGGCGACGACCGAGGCGGTGGCGCTGCCGGCGCCGAGGGTCATGGCGCTTTGCAGCAGGCCCGGTCCAGTCCGCTTGATGTAGCCGGCCGCCCGGGGAAAGAAAGGTTTCCTGGCCAGGGCGTCGAGTTCGGCTTCTTCTCGTTGGATCTGTTCCGGGTCCCACTTGGCCGTCATCGGAAGGCCTTTGGATTCCGCCATTTTGTCGGCTCCTCGGTTGGTCGTATCGTCGTTGAGAGAATTGGCCCGCGGCCTTCCCTCCGCAGAAGCTCCGTCTCCTTGGGGCGGAGGGGGGGATCGTCACAGGATAGCAGAAACCGCGCTGCGGCGAAAGCTTCGGGATCAACAGTCCGGAGCGGTAGCACCCGCCGACTCGTTGGAGCGCCGGGGGGCAGCGCAAGCGTCCGGGCCGGTTTCCGGCAAGGTTCAAAATCCAAGGGTCAAGGTCCAAGTTACCTTAGTGGTCCATTTCAGAAATGATGTCAAGGTTCCTAGCGCCCGTCGAGAGCGGTTCCTTTGATGTCGCGCAATCGCTGCAGCATTTCGCTCGAGAGCGATACGAACTCGGCGGAAGATGGCGGTAGTGGACCGTGATCGGGAGATGCGGA
>JAMOAF010000909.1 GCA_023621895.1 Planctomycetota bacterium | reverse complement strand
GGCTGCCGCGATCCTAAAGTGGCAGCCGCGCCTCTTTTGTCTCGCGATAGTCCATCCGCACCTTGACAATCCTCCGCAGGCGCTTGTCGCTCACGTAGAGCGAATCGCCGGAGGCGTCCAGGCTGTAGGGCCAGTCGAAGGCGATTTCCGGCTCGGGGTATTTGCTCTGCGGGCCCTGGCAATCGTAATGCCCCCAGGCGCCCACCCGGGCGATCAGGTTCCCCGCCCCGTCAAGGACCTTGACGTGGTACTTCGTCGTGTCGGTGACGAAGACGCGCATCGACTCGTCGACGGCCACGTTGTTGGCCGTGGTCCGGCAGCAGCAATGGTACATCACCGGCGAGGCGCCGGAATGGGCCCAGACCTCGGCGGGGCTCCCGCGCCGGCCTCCGCCGGGCTCGAACTTCACCAGGTAGCAGGCGTCGGACTGGCTCCAGCATTTCTTGTCGCCGCGCTGCCAGCTCGGCCCGGTTGGGCGTCCCAGGTCGTGGAAAGCGCCGGGCCCCGGCGCCCCCTTGCCCCCGCCGGTGGCGGTTTCGCAGGTATCCATCACGTAGAAGAATCCCTCCCGGTCCATCGCAGAGGCCCCTCGCCCGGCGAAAACCTCGCAGACGGCTTTTTTCTTCAGCCGCCCGTCCGGGCCGAACTGGTCGATGCGGGGCCCGTTGCCATCAGCCCAGGCGCCGGTGGGCGATTGGGCCACGTAGACGTTTCCCTGGGCATCCACGCCGCCGAGATTGGTGTGGTCGGTGCCTTCCAGCGGCAGGGGGTTCTTCATGTCCAGGTCGTAGCGCCGGCAAGAGTTGCGGTCGCCCCGGTCGCCGTCGAGACGATACAAATGGCCGCGCTTCTTGTCGACCAGCAGGGCGTAGAGCTTGTCGGCGTTCTCCTCGGCCTCGACCCACTCGGAACCGTCGTCGTTGGTGCGGATCAGCTTCCCCCACTCGGAGTCCTGGACGAAAATCCGCCCCCGCCCGTCCAGGGCCAGGGCCTGGGGACCGGGGAGGATGCCCTTTCTCAAGCCGCCGAGGTGCTTCGGGGGGGCGGGCCGATCGCCCTGGTCGACGATCCGGGTGAGCGTTGCCAGCCCGCCGCCATTGCCGACCCAGACGATCGGCGGGCTCGCCGCTTCGTCCACCGCCACGAGCTTGGCCTGGCCGTCGAGCGGCTGCCTCCAGAGGGCCGCCGGCTCGGCCTCCGCGCCGAGGCGGAACTTCACCAACTGGGCTCCCGCGGCGCCATCCAGCCTGGCCACCACGTAGAGCGCCGCGGCCGAAGCGCGGACTCCGAACGGCCTGCCCAGCGGCTGCTCCTTGCCCGCCAGCATGAAACGGTCGATCGCCCGCAAAAACTTCCCGTCGGCCGCGTAGACTTTCACGCTCGTGGCGTCGGCCACGAAGATGTTGCCGGCCCGGTCGACGGCGATATCGCGGGCGACGGCGAATCGCTTCCCGTCGCGGGGGCCATCGCCCTCGGCCGCCGACCGGTCAAGAAGAGAATCGAAGCCGCTGCGGTAATCGATCAGGACAACGCTGCCGCCGGGTTGGCCGGCCGCGCCGAGGTAGTCGCGCTTCTCGGACAACTTCTCGGTTCCGTAGTACGCGAAGTCAACAGCCGGCTTGCTGGTGGCGACGTTGACCTTGCGGATCACCACGCTCGGGGGCGCTCCTTCCTCCTTGCTCGCGCGCACGTCGCGGTAGTAGGCGAACCCCTCCCGATCGATCGCCCAAACAATCAGTTGGGTCCAGAGCGGCTTGCGGAACCAGAACGGCTCGGTCTTCTCGACCGTGTAGATTCGCGGGCCGGTCTCCGGGCCGCGCGTGAACCACTGGCGGATGCAGGCGATCTCGATTTTGCCGTCGCCCGCGATCCGGATCGGATTGAACGCCCCGCCAGTGCAATAGAACCAGAAGATCGGCCGGTAGCCCCGGTAGGCCGGCACGGTCACGCCGTCCACGGTGTTGCACTCCGGGTAGAGGTCTTCGAGTTTGCCCGGCAGGAGGTTGGGGTTGATCGGGTTGATCGTGTCGAGGCGCCGGCCCTGGCGGTCGAAGCGGACGATCTCGGCCTCGGCCATCGCGCCGGGGATCATCGAGACATAGACTCGCCCTTCCGGGTCGACCTCCAGACCGCGGACGTGGTTGAGCATTTGCCCGGGATCGTAGCCGACGAAACGGTCGAAACGCGGCCTCAGGCCCACGGAGACGCGGACGCTGCACGGGGCCGCCACGGACTTTCCCTCGTCGTCCTTGCCGTCCCAGACGAGCTCCTGGCGGAGCGCGCCCGGCTTAAACGGCCGAGGTGCGTTTTCCCCCAGCACGCCGCAGGCGAGCTGGCGAACCGTCTTGCCTTCAGCGTCGACGATCCGCACGAGCACGTCGTCCGCGCGGTCGAGGGCAAAGCGGACCGTTACGCCGGCCGGGTCGCGGCTCACGGCGGGTCCTTCGACGAGGCTGGCGCCTTGGCGCGGGTAGGAGTCCTCGTCGAACAATACCCTGCGGCCCTCAAAGACCTCCTTGCCGTTAATGGTGAGTTTCTCGCGAGGCTCGCGAGCCGGCGGCGACTCGGCCGAGCTTGCCGCCGCCGACAAACCGGCCATGCAGGCAAGCACGAGCCCTGATACCAGCGAACCAAGACAAAAGGCGTATCGGCGCATCATACCCCTCCCATGCTGGCCGCGATCACGGGAAAGCTGCCGCTGTCCATCGAACGGTTCGAATCGGAGCGGCTCAGCCTCCGCATTGACCTCGGCGGTGAGCTTGCCAGTGGCCGGGTTGCGATACCTTTGCGGAACTACCGGGACGCCCTCTAGCGGCCCTCGCTCACTGCCGGCCGCCTTGGCTGTTCCCCGGCCGCCGGCGCCCGGAAACGGCCGACGGCCACCTGGTAAGTCCCAATCACGGCCCCACCCTACCTCCGCCCCCGGTCGCTGTCAAGAACATATGGGGCTTTGATGTGAAGGCCATTCGAACCCCTTGTCCGAGCGCCTTTGTGGCAGGAAAAAGACCGGGCAAGGCGGGCATGGAGCCAGGAGGCTTGCCTCCGTTTTCCAGCCAAAAGAGGCGAGGGAGCGCCATCGCCGGCACGCGGATGGCGGAGGAGAAAGAAGGAGGATATTCCCCAGGAGTGCCGCCGGAATGATTCAACCGCGCGCGCGTTTCATGGCTCTCCATCGGAAGTAGAAGGGGACCCCGCTGAGGACCAGCAGCATGCCGATCATGGTTGCCTGCGGGTCTCCACGGATGACGTAAACCAGGAACCACGTGCAGATCACCAAGTGCAGGGCCGGCGTGAAAGGATAACCCCAACAGCGGTAGGGACGCGGCCGATCCGGCTGCGTCCATCGCAACCGATAGAGGCCGGCAACCGTCAGCCCGCCGAACAAGACGGAGGCAAACGTGACATAGGTCAGCAGTTGCGAGTAGGAGCCGGAGAAAATCAGGATGATCGACCAGGCCGCTTGATAGATGAGGGCGATTGCCGGCGTGTTGCTGCGGGGGTGCAATTCCGCGCAGCGGCGGAAGAAGAGCCCTTCGCGTGCCATGGCGTAGCACGCGCGGGCGCCGCTGAGGATCAGCCCGTTCAGACAGCCAAACGTCGAGACCAGGATGGCGACGATCACCAGCGTCGAGCCGATGTTCCCGAAGAGCAATACGGCGACCCGCTCCGCAACGCGGTTTTCCGGCGCCGCCGCGATCTCGCCGACCGGCAGCACGGCCAGATAGGTGATGTTGGTGAGCACGTACACGAAGGTGACGCCGAGGCCCGACAGCAGCAATGCCCGGGGGAGCGTGCGCTGGGCATCGTGGATCTCCTCGCCCACGAAGGTCACCGTGTACCAGCCCTCGTAGGCGAAGAGGGCTTTGGAGAGGGCCACCGCCACTCCGGCGAGGAAACCTACATGGAGGGCTTCTTTTCCGGGGACCGGCTCGATCAGCGGGAAGAAGTGGGAGGCGTTTCGGGAACCCCAGGCGAGTCCCGCCACGATCAAAGCGCCCAGCGCGCACACCTTCAGAACCGTGAACAGGTTCTGCACGAACACACCCTCGCGCACCCCGCGGATGTTGATGGCCGTGAGCAGGGCGATGACGCCGCAGCCCATCAGTTGCGCCGAATTGATTTCCAGGTGGTGCAGGCAGAGTGGCACATGGGCCTGCAAGGCTGCCGGCAGCAGCGATCCCAAGGGAATCTCCGCCAGGACGTTGGCCTCCCCAAAGATCGGCGCCAGCGCCCCGAGGTACTTTGCGAAGGCGATGGCCACCGCCGCGTTGGAGCCGGTCCTGATCACGAGGAACAGCGTCCAGGCGAACAAGAACCCCCAGAAGTCACTGAAGGCTTCCCGGAGAAAGTCGCACTGGCCACCGGCCGTGGGCATCATGCCGGCCATCTCGGCGTAGGCCATGGCCGCGATGATCGTGAACAGCCCCCCGAAAAGCCAGAGGCCGATCAGAATTCCGGGTGTTTCCACCCACTGGGCCATGATCGACTGGGCAAAGAAGATCCCCGAACCGATCGCTGAGCCGACCGCCAGGGCCGTCGCATCGAACAGGCGGAAATGCCGCTGTAGTTGGCGGACGTCACTCATGTTGTGCAACTCCCAGCGGCCGAAGCGGGGCCCGGCAGCCTCTGTCGTCCCCTGCGACAAACCTGCCAGACAAGCAACGCCGGTCGCCCGCCGCCATTGTGCACGGGCGTGCGTCAATCGGCAAGTGCTCTGCTGCCCGCTTCCCGCCGGGCCGGCGACCTTCCCGATCGGGCAATACCATGTCTATGGCGTTTCAGTTCGGCGGCGGTATAATTGGCGACTTGCGGTTGGCGATTGCGGCGCCGAGCACGCCGGCTCTGTGTTTCAGATGCAAGGGCCTGTTGAGCCGGAGCGATGCGAATGAATCGGTGGCGATACTTTGGAGGAACTTGTGAAAGTCGCGGTATTGGGGTCGGGAAACGGCGGTTGTGCGGCGGCTTTCGACTTCGCCCGGGCGGGCCATGACGTCTGGCTGTTCGATTTCCCGGAGTTTCCGGGCAACATAGCGGCGATTGCACGGCAGCAGGGGATCTTTGCCGAAGGAGAGTTGCAGGGATTTGCCCCCGTCCGCCACGCCGGCCACTCGATCGGTCCGGTGGTCGCCGGAGCGGAGCTGGTGCTCGTGGTCGGCCCGGCCTATAGCACGGCGCCGTTTGCCGAGGCCTGCCGGCCGCACCTCGAGCCGGGGCAGACGGTCGTGGTATGCCCCGGTTCGTGCGCCGGGGCGATCGTGTTCAAAAACGCCTTGGGCCTGGACCTGGCCGACGACCGGTTTCTGATTGCCGATACGGCGACGCTTCCCTACGCGGTGCGCGTCTCCGAGCCGGGCCGGATTCACGTGTACTTGAAGCTCCAAGCGGGCGTGTACCTGGCCGCGATTCCGGGCGCCCGAACCGGCGAGGTCCTGGCCAGGCTCCAGGATGTCTATCCGTGCCTCCGGCCCGCCAAGAACGTCTTGCAGACGTCGCTGCAAAACGGCAACCCGGTCATTCATCCGGCCGTGACTCTCTTGAACGCCGCGCTGATCGAGCGGACCGGGGGCGAATTCTGCTTCTACGAAGAGGGAGTCACGCCCGCCGTCGGCCGGCTGATGGAAGCCGTCGACAGGGAGCGGATGGCCGTCGGGGCCGCGCTGGGGTTGGAGGTTCTCTCCGATCCCGAGTTGGGCGTGATCCAAGGCTACATGCGAGAAGCCACGTACGACAAAGGGTATCGCGAGGCGCCCGGTTTCCAGGGGATTCGCGCCCAGAATCGTCTCGATAATCGTTATTTTCACGAGGACGTCGGCTTCGGGCTGGTGTTTCTCTCCTCCTTGGCGCATCGGGCGGGCGTGGAAACGCCCGTGGCCGACGCGATGATCCGCCTCGTCTCCGTGCTGATGGGGCGCGACTACCGCCGCGAAAGCGCCCGGAGCCTGGAGATGCTGGGTCTGGGCGACGCGCCGCTTGACGAAATCCTTAACCGCTTGTGAGAGCACCGACGATGATTATTGGAGTACCCAAGGAAATCAAGGATGGCGAACACCGCGTGTCCCTGACGCCGACCGGCGCCGAGATGCTGGCGGCGCAAGGTCACCGGGTCGTCCTGGAGACCGCCGCCGGGCTGGCGGCGGGGATGCCGGACGACGCCTATCGCCAGGCAGGAGCGGAGATTCTCGCCGACATCCGCGAGGTCTACCGGCAGGCCGAGATGATCGTCAAGGTCAAGGAGATTCTGCCGCCCGAATACCCGCTGCTCAGGGAAGGCCAGATCGTCTTCACCTACATCCACTCGGCCAATAAGCCCGACCAGACCCAGGTCCTGTTGGACAGCAAGGTTGTCGGCATCGCTTATGAGAACGTGACGGCCGATGGCCGCGAATTTCCCCTCCTGACCCCGATGAGCGAGATCGCCGGCGAGGTGGGGATGGTGATGGGCGCCTATCACCTTTTCACGGTCCAGGGAGGCAGCGGAATGCTGCTCGGCGGCGCCCCCGGAGTCGAGCCGGCGAAGGTGGCGATTCTCGGGGCCGGGCACGTGGGGATCGGCGCCGCCCGATACGCCCTGGCGATGGGCGCCGACGTGACCCTGCTGGACATCAGCCTCCAGCGCTTGCGCGAAGTGCGCCACACGATTTTCCCCGGCATCCGGACCCTCTACTGCATCCGCGCCAACGTGGTGCGAATTCTCCCCGAAGTCGACCTCTTGGTCAACGCGGTCAAGTGGTCGCCGGGCCTGACGATCGTCTCCCGCGAGATGCTCAAGCTGATGAAGAAGAAGGCCCTGATCGTTGACATCGACTGCGAGCCCGGGGGAGCCATCGAGACCTGCGCCTACACGACGCACGCCGAGCCGGTCTTCGAGATCGACGGGGTGGGCCACTTGTGCGTGGCGAACCTGCCGTCGGCCGTGGCAAGCACCGCGTCGCGCTCGCTGTCGAATGCCACGCTCCCCTACGTTGTGGAACTGGCCGAAAAAGGCTGGCTCCGCGCGTGCAAGGACAACATCGCCCTCCGCGCGGGGCTCGGGTTCGCCAAGGGTTACCTCACGTTCCTGCCGACCGCCAAGGCACAGAACCGGGCCTATACGCCGGCCGACGAGGCGATCGCCATGCTCGAAGGCCGTTGACGCGCCTAAATCGACCTGCGTGATTCGTGGAAAAAGCGGCTGCTGTTCAGATAGCCGCGTGGGCTTGCCCCGCGCTTCGTTACGTACGGGTTGTGCCGCAGCGCAGGCGCGCCGCGGGGCAAGCCGAAAGCGGCTATCACGCTCTCATGA
>JAMOAF010000821.1 GCA_023621895.1 Planctomycetota bacterium | reverse complement strand
CCGGCGGTCAGCCCGCCAGGGCGGAGTGGAAGCCGCCGAAGGGGCCGGGCGAGGCCGACAAGGAATCAGCGCAAAAATTCGAGGAGGTGGCGGCGAGCAATCCCAATTTGCCCTATGAACTGGCACGGCAATTCTGGAATCCTCCGTTCGTTCCAGCCATTGCCGCCAAGTTGGACGCCATGGCGAACCTCGGCGACGACCCGCAACTGATCATGCTTGCCGCCGCAATTCCCACGGATGCAATGCGCGCCCAGCTCTACAAGACCTTGCAGGCACGCTGGGCCGACGGACCGGAGCCGCTCGCGGCCGCCACCGGCTACCCAGCGACGGCGATCGGCGATCCGGCCCTGATTCTGATCTTGAAGTCGCTGCCGCGGCGGATGCCGCCGACGCGCACCCGCGCCGAGGGGCGCGCCCCCGAGCCGACGGCGGAACAACTGGCCCAATTCGGCTGGATGCACACCGCCTACACGAACATCATGGAGTTTTGCAGCCGCTTCAAGCTGGCCGCTGAGAACGAGGCGGCCAACGTCGCCGAGACCGTGGCCAGCCTGCCCTTCAAGGTCCACGCGCAAGAGGGCGTGTCCCACTGCTACGCCATGGACTGGCAGCAGAAGGTAGCGAACCGCCTGGCCGGCGCACCGGTCGATCCGCTCAAAGTCTATTACGTCCGTTTTGAGGAGACGGGCAGATATGCCACGGTGGAAGGCTTCTACCGGCGGGCGGTCAAGTCAGCGACGGAGCGCATCCTGCAAAACGGCATGTGGATTGAGGGGTTAGCCAGCGGTTCGGAGCCCGGTCGGAGAATCTCGATGGATGTGATCATCGAGCGTCCCGAGTTCTCGCCGCAGCGAAAACCCGCCGATGCGGAGCGGCTTGTCACCCAGATTCTCTACATCGAAATCAACAATCCGGCTGGCGCGGCGGCAACGGCGTCGACCACGCCCTAGAGCCAGCCAAGCCAACTCGGGCAGACCGCCCTCGCTTGCGATTCGGGTTAACGACCGGCTGATGAATAGGCCGGCCTAGCTCTTTTCGTCTTTCAACCCCAGTCTGGCGAGCCACCTTCCGCCCTTGGAATCCTTTCCGTCGTCGCCCTTGGCCCCGTGCCCCTTGCCGCTGGACTCGGCAAGCAGGTGCATCTTTTCCTCCAGTTCGGCTCTCTCGCGAGCGATCTTTGCGCGTTCAACCGACAGGTCAATTTCGGCTTCTCGCAGCTTTTCTTCCCATTGCTGCTGGAGCCGCTTGAGATTCTCTCGTTCTTCTCGGATGATCTCGTCGTTATCGAAGATCTCGCCCAGCGCTGCCGCCCCCACGGCAACAGAACCCAGGTTGCCGCTCTGATTTTCCAGCAGGCCCTTCAACTCCTCGATTTCCTGGTCTCGCGCGGCAATCGTCTTGTCCGTCTCCCGGATGACGCGCTCGATCCGCAGCCGTTCCTGTTCCCGTTCCGGATCATCGCCGCCGGTGTCGTTCTCCAAAGCGGCGAGAAGCCTGGCTTTTTGAGCCTCCCAGTCGAGTGTGCCGGAGCCCGCGGGCGTCTCGCCGGCAGCCCGCGCCGCCTTGAGGTCCTTCTCGAGCTGTTCGTTCTTCTTCTTGAGCGCCCGAAGCTCGTCGAGGGCCATTTCATAGCGGCGCTGCATGTCGCTGTCGCAGGCGCGGTCGCCCGCGGCAAGCGCCTCGGCCACCCGGAGTCGCTCTCCGGCTTCGTCCAATTGCCTGGCCAGGCCATCCCGCTCGGCGGCGAGTGCCGCGACGTGCTCGTCGCCAGGCAGCTCTGCCGCGGCGGCCTCGAGCTGCCGGCAGCGGCCATTGAGCGATTCCAACTCGGCGGACAGCCGGTTCTCCCTGCTCGACGCGGCGGCCAATTCCGCGCGGAGTCCTTCTTCAGCCGACCGGGCGATTTCCAGTTGCGCTAATTGATCGGCGCAACGGCCGCGGAGTGTTTCCAACTCGGGCAACAGCTCCTCGTGGCGTCTTCTGAGGACCTCCCACCTCGAAGCCGACTCCACTTCTTGCTGCCGTGCGGCCTCGAGCTGACCGGTCAAGTCGATCTGGCGCGTTCTGGCCGATTCGAGCTCCGCGCAGCGCGCCTCCAGACGGCCGCCAAGCTCGGCGGCCCGGTCCTCAAGCTGGCTAGCCAGGCGGGTCTTTTCCGCAAGTTCGAGGCCCTGCTTCTGAAGCCGCTCGGCGAGCGATTCGAGCTCTTCTTGCAGCGCGTCGCGCTGCCGTTCGACTCCGCGGAGTTGCCGTTCGAGGCGGCCGACTTCTCCATTGTCGTGCCTTTCGAGTTCCGCTCGCTGCCGCTGAATCTCTCTCCACTGCGTGGCATGCTGGGCCTTTAATTCGTGGGCGATCTTGCGGCGCTGGATGTCCGTCTGGCTTTGGGCCTCGGCCACGGCCTTTTGGCGATCGTCCAGCTCGGCCGCGCGCCGCTGGAGCTCGTCTTGCAGGCGGGCCAGTTCGGCCTGCCGGGCTTCCTGCTGCTGCTGTTGCTCGGCCGCGCGCCGCTGGAGATCGTCTTGAAGGTGGGCCAGTTCGGCCTGCCGCGCCTCGTGCTGCTGTTGTTGCTCGGCCGCCTGCCGGCTGGCCTGTTCCCACTCCGCCCGCCGGGAATCGAGCTCCGCCCTTTCGCGGGCAACCAGCTCGCCTGCCTGGCGCGTCTCCTCGGCCTTGCGGCTGAGTTCCTCCTCTGCCGCCGCCAGCCGCTTGGCGCTGGCGGCCGCCCGTTCTACAAGGGTCTCGAGCTGCTCGCGGAGCCGCGTGTGCGCGGTTGCCGACTGCTGGCGATGCGCATCGAAAAACGCGTGCGTCCCGGTCTGCTGATCGGACACGCGCCGGGCGAATTGCGCGATCCAGGTCGTATCGGAGATGTCCGAGAGAGGCGCGTCGTCCATGTTCGCCGGGATTGACAGTGTTTGAGGGTTTCACGGCACGGGCAATGACGGTAACCCGCCCGCGACTACAGGGTAGGGGCGTCCGCCGAAAGCGACAGGCGCCATACTCATCTATACGTTACATCATCCCCTCGGTCAAAAAAAACGAGGGGAGGGAGCCGGAGGGGTGACAAAAGCTTGCCCAGCGACTGCGATTGCCTTATATTCCGGGCTCCGAAACGGGGAAAAAGGTCAAAGAAACCCGGGGGAAAGGCGGATTTGCGGGCAAAACACGAAGAGAGGTATGTGACAAATGCCGTGAAGATCGTTAAACTCATGGTGGGAGGGTTTGTTCGACTCGTGCGGAGGTCGACGTGATATCGCGAGTTCTGCAAAGGCCGACGCTGGTGCTGAACCGGCATTGGCAGCCGATTCGGGTCGCGACGGTTGCCCGTGCCCTCGTGCTGCTCTGGAATGAGACCGCTCGAGTAGTCGATCCGGCCGATTTTCAGACGTATGACTGGCACGACTGGTCGCGGCTCCGCCCCCGCCAGGGCGAGGCCGCGGTTCAGGCGGTGACGATGCGGCTCCGCGCTCCGGAAGTGATCACGTTGACCGACTGCGATCGGCTGCCGAAGATGACGGTCACCTTCAGCCGCCGCAATCTGTTTCGCCGGGATCGCTGGACCTGCCAGTATTGCGGCAGAAGGCCCGAAAGCGAATCGCTGACGATCGATCACGTCGTCCCCCGCTCGCTGGGAGGCGTGTCGCGTTGGGAGAACTGCGTGCTGGCCTGCTCGGACTGCAATCGGCGCAAGGCCAATCGGTTGCCGCGCGATGCCGGAATGCGCCTCCGGAGGCAGCCCAAGGTGCCCCGCTGGAGTCCCCTGTTCGCCTTCCACGACATCCAGATCGAGAGCTGGTCGAAGTTCATCAGCGAGGCATACTGGAACGTCGAGCTGGAAGACTGAGGTTGGTCGCTTGCCGGGAGCCGCTGCTACCTGCCGCCTCAGCGCCTTCGCCCCAGGTCTGGAAGGTCAAGCCGCTGCCGCAATTGCGTGACCTCTTTTTTGAGCCGGGCGAGGTCGTCGCCGAATTGTTGGGCCCTGCGGCATTCCGCGTCGATTCCCGCAAACAGCCCGGCGGCGGGCTTGACGCTCCGCCACTGGTCGACGAGTCTGCCGATCTCGCGCTTCAGCCCGCGGCGCAATCCGATCGTGAACCGCCACAAGAGCAGGATCGACCAGAGCACGAGCCAGAAGGCCGAAACCAGGTAGAAATCGAGCCCGAGCACGTCCGCGGGCGCGGAGGCGAGCCACGAATCGTAGAAGTAGTTCTTGGCCGGCCGCATGAGCACGAACACCAGCATCGCCGAGAACAGCAGCTCGTATCCCGCGCGGGCCAGCCAACCGGCGTGGCGGTCGGCCACCCGCTGGACGAGTGCGTCGAGCTCGCCCGTCGCTTCTTCGGCAAACCGCTCCCCCGCGGCGACCGCCTCGGCGACAAGTCCAGCGGTGTCCTTGCGCTCGCGCTGGACGCCGGCGTCGATCGCGTAACCGTCGAGGACGAGTGACGACTGGCGGAGCGCGTCTTCAGACCAGCACTGGCTGAGCGCCTGTTGGGCGCCCTGGTCGGCCCGCCGCCGGCCGCGGGCTTTCTGCCAGCTTCGCGCGCCTTCGAAGACGCCCCACAGGGCCAGTTGGGCCGGCGTGCGAACGCGGAACAACAGGGCGCTCGAAACCAGTCCGCCGAGCCCCTGGTAGACTCGCAGCACGACGGAAAACGGGCTGATTCCCCAGCGCGAGGCCACGCGGCCGACAAGCCGCGTCTCCCAGATTCTCCGCGCCGAAAGCAGTTCCGCCTCGACCCGCCCGGCCAGGTCGACTCCCAGCCGCTGGCGCTCCTGGTCGATCGCCGCGGCAAGCCGGTCGATGGCGGGCAGGGCCGCGCTGAGCCTGGCGCCGCACAGATCGAGCGTGTCGTCGACCAGGTCGAGGAAATTGGCGCGGCGGATCCGCGTGGCGGCCGCCCCGGCCAACTGGCCGGTCAACAGGTCCATGAGCTTGCGAAATTCACCCCGCGGCGACAGGCCGCGCTCCGCATTTTCCAAAGCGGCGAGCGAATCGACCTTGAAAATATGCCCCGGCTCGTAGTCCGCGCCGAGCACCCGCCGCCAATCGTCGCGGATGTCCTCGTCGGTGTCGCCATGCGTCTGGACGAAAACGAGCCGGGCCCCGGGCGCCGCCGCCGCCAATTCCTCGGCAACCCGGGCCGAACGGTACTTCTGCTGCGTGGCGGTGAGCAACAGCACGTCGCAGTGGGGAAGAATCCGCCGGAGTCGCGCCAGGTTGGTCGCATCGCCGTCGGATTCGCTCGTGTCGGGGTCCGGGCAGTCGACCAGGACCAGGTCGGCCAAGGCCGCGGCATCCTCGTGCACCAGGTCCACGGCGGCCGGGTCGATGCCGAGCATTTCGGGCATGAGCGGCGCACGGCAAACCAGCGCCGGCCGCTCGGTTGTCGGACGCTGGCGCCCCGATGCGACAAGCCGCCGGCCGACAATCGCGTTGACCAGCGCGCTTTTGCCGGTCCCCGTGCCCCCCAGGATGGCCACCACGAGCGGCGCTTCCAGCCGGACACGGACCCCCGCGGTCCGCTCGAACAGGCGGCGGACGATTGCGCTGCATATCTCGGCTTCGCGCCACGCCGGCGCCGACTCGGCCCAACGACTGAGCGATTGGCTCAGCGAGTCGATCTCCGCCAATAATTCCAGATGCGCCAATTCAGACCGGGTCATAGCACAAGCATAGCAGATGCCCGGCCATCGGGGCGTCCCCGGCGATTCGGCACTCCCCAAACCCCTCCATGGAGGGATTCTCGATACTTTTGACATCCGGGACTCTTCCTTTATCCGCACGAGCCGTTATCCTAATCGCGTGGGAGATGCGCGACTGCACCTGGAGTAGCGGATCTGCCTCTCGGTTTGCATTACGCCTTTTCGTCGCCGTCGCAGGCCCTTGGGCAGGGCTTTTGGGAGAGAATCATGGTTGCACAACTGCCCCTTTTCCTGGCTCAACCGGTAAACCAGAATCTGGCGCCGATCTACATCGTGGTCGGCGCGATGATCGTGATGTTCGTCCTGCTGATCGTGTTTGTCCTCGGCAAGTACGGCGCCGTCTGGTTTCAGGCCTACATGTCCAACGCCAACGTGAGCATCCTCAGCCTGGTCGCGATGAGCTTCCGCCAGGTCGACGCGCGGGTGATCGTGCAGAGCAAGATCATGTCGATGCAGGCCGGCATCGGGACGGAGCGCGAGACGGGCATCACCACCCGCCGGCTCGAAGCCCACTACCTGGCGGGCGGCAGCGTGCCGAATGTGATCCGCGCGATCATCGCCGCCCACCGTGCCGATATCCCGCTCGACTTCGACCAGGCCGCGGCAATCGACCTTGCCGGCCGCGACGTGCTGGAGGCGGTGCAAACGAGCGTGAATCCCCGGGTGATCGACTGCCCCGACCCTTCCAAGGGCGGCGGCAAGCCGACCTTGAGCGCGATCGCCAAGAACGGCGTCGAGCTGAAAGTCCGCGCCCGCGTGACCGTGCGAACCAACCTCGAACGCCTGATCGGCGGGGCGACCGAAGACACGATCATCGCCCGGGTGGGCGAAGGCATCATCACCGCCATCGGCTCGGCCGACCAGCACCTGACGGTGATGGAAAAACCCGACAGCATCTCCCACGCCGTGTTGCAGCGCGGCCTCGACGCCCAGACCGCGTTTCAAATCGTCTCGATCGATATCGCCGACATCGACGTGGGGCAAAACATCGGCGCGCGGCTTCAGGCCGACCAGGCCGAGGCGGACACCCGCGTGGCGCGCGCCAGGGCCGAGGAGCGCCGCGCCTTGGCGATGGCCCGCGAGCAGGAAATGACGGCCGCGGTGGCCAAGAACCGCGCCATGGTGGTCCTCGCCGAGGCGGAGGTGCCCAAGGCGATGGCGGCCGCCTTCCGCACCGGGAACTTGGAGGGTTCGCGCAAGCAGGGCTCTCCTGAGCAGTCCTAGCGCCCCGCCCGACGCCCTCGTCGGGTTTCTTGACAGACGTTTCCGTGAGGAGCGTGACGGAGCCCTTCATGGTGCCGCCGAATCACCACTCCCGGGGTCTGCTTCCCTCGGCCGAGCCAGATTCAGGAGTGCGGATAGCGTCTTGGCAGCGTGTTGGGCGTTCGCACAACCCACTGGCAGGGGATCGGAACACCTAATCCATTCGTAATGGACCCATTGACGTATACCATTGGATTGTATAATATCTAAGGCTACACATGGGAGGTGACCGATCCTAGTATCGGAAGCGTTTGGAGAAGGCTATGGGAAAGAGCCGAAAGCGACAGCTAGTCAGGCTGCAATACCCAAAACATAGCT
>JAMOAF010000592.1 GCA_023621895.1 Planctomycetota bacterium | reverse complement strand
TTTCACCTCGAAAGGCATGGCACACTCCTAACATATACTGCCGTACTAGATATATATAGTGCACCAGTCCATCTCACAAGATGCACCCAATCGCGGCCAATCGCAGGGTGGTCGACAGCGTCCCAACCCAAACCGCTCGGCGCGCCCATCGCTGCATCCAGGAACCAAACCGCCCTGCACGACCAAACAGCTACCGCCGCCCCCACACACCAGCGCCCCCGCCCCCATCCGGCTCGTCCGGATGGAGCGCAAGGTTGACAGCTACCGCCGCCCCCACACACCAGTGTACTCGCCCCGATCCGGCTCGTCCGGATGGAGCGCAAGGTTGACAGAGGCGGCGTTCACCGGTGCGATCGGTGGGGCGGCGCTCACGTTCTGATCGTGCAAACATGTTCCATTCCCGCAAACCGCCGTGGCCCTGCCAACCGCCCCGGGCTGGCCCGCTCTGCACCACCCTACCGCTTGTAGGCATTCTCTCACTCGGAGGAGCCCCTGCAACTGATTTGCGATTCGGGGAAGGCCTCCCTCAACAGGTCGATCGCCGCAAGCGTCCGCGGGCCCCAGATTTTCGTGAAGGCATACGTGCGGTTGTCCGAGACGATCAGTTCATCCTCAGCCACGCGGTAATGGCGGAAGTCGAATTTCTGGCCCTCCGCCCGCGATTTCTCAACAGCCAGACGCACGAAATCTTCGGAAGCCACGGCGCCCTCCACGAAACGAAACAACGAGTTCGTCTTCCAGGGAATGATCTCCATGATCCTCTCCGGCTTCACCCCTTGCGAGCACAATCGCCTGACGATCGCGAAAATCGCGTCGCCTTTGGCCATGCCGGGCCGGGTCTCTCCGTCGATCGAGAGGTCGTATTTCAAGAGCTCCGCTCCCGACGCCCGTGCCTTGCGCTCCTGCCTCTGCTTTTCCTTGAGTTGGACGCGGTAGTCTTCCGCCTCGGGCAGCGGGATGACTTGTTGAACGTCGAGCAGAACCCGCCGGCCATCGCGATACGGCTTGAGCCGCACGCAGCGGATGCTCAGGTCGCGGTCGTTCAGCCACATCACCGCCGTCGTCAACTCCTTCGAGAACTCGGCGGAAGCCAGGACGATCCGCACGTCCTGGGCAAACTCGTCTTCGTTCGGTTCGTCCCACTCCAGATGCTCCAGAATCCTGGCCTCGGGATCATCGTCCCGGCCGAGCTTCCCCAGGTGGCTGCGATAGACCTCGACGGCGGTCGCGAACGTCATCGCCGAGACCATGGCGGCGTAGCGGATCGCCTGGAGTTCCATGTGCCCGCCGTCCTCGGTCCGCTTCAACTCGATCACCACGAGGTTCGCTTCCTTGTCGAGCCCCAGCAGATCGATCCGCCGCCGGCTGTCTTCCCATTCTCCGAATTCCTCGGCAATCACCAGCGTGCCGGGCGAAATCACCTCGACCCGCTCGCGCAGAAGCCGCTGTAGGTCGGCCCGTTCGTTGATGCCCGCGGCTGAGAACCGGGTTTCCTCGATCGGGCGAATCTCGTCGCTTGTCAATTCGTAAATCGCCATCAACCACAACCTCCTTGACCTTCGCCCGGCCAGCGCTCCTCGCGCCGGACACCCGGATGCCGCCATCGTACCCTATCCGCGGGCAGGATGAAACCATCGCCATTCGCCGCGCCGTTGCGTCATGCCTTTGTTAGTAATTGACTTGCACATATATTCATCTCCCCCGTTCACCTACGCTCACCCGTCAATTGCCCGCCATGCTGATCGCCCTGGTGTTTTTGTTCTCGCACGCTTCCGCCCCATCCGCCACGCCACCAGATCACAATCAAACCCGCCCCACGGTGGGCCGCCGCTCGTCCAACGGCCAATTCACCCTTTTCGCCTCCGGCACGGCGTTCCGTTGCGTAAACCGTTTGGCGCTGGTTCGCTCTGGACCACCCTACCGGTCTTCCATTGCGTAACCCGTTTGGCGCTGGTCCGCTCTGGACTACCCTACCGGCACGCGGTATTCTGGGGCCTGTCCCAGACTTCCGTCTCGCGAGGATTCAGCCATGCTCACACGTCAATTGCCTGCCATGTTGATCGCCCTGGTGTTTTTGTCTTCGC
Source organism: Planctomycetota bacterium (assembly GCA_023621895.1). Lineage (GTDB taxonomy): Bacteria > Planctomycetota > Planctomycetia > Pirellulales > Thermoguttaceae > JAAYCB01. The sequence continues at coordinate 5,237 of JAMOAF010000592.1, read as the reverse complement.
ATGCCTCCGCCCAGCCGCCGGAGCCCACGCTCACGCCGTTGCTCCGCAGTATCGACCTGGCCGTCGGCCAGTCGCAGGAAGTGGAGTTGTCAAACGGCAAGCGAGTTGCCGTGAAACTGCTGCGGATCGAGGATACGACCGATTCGGTGCGCCAGGCGGTCCGCGAGGCACGGGCGGAGGTCGAGGTGGCCGGGGAGAAGGTCTGGCTTGCGTCGGCCAACTACCGGCTGCCGGTCACCGTCGGCGGCGTGCAAATCGACTGCCCGATCACCAAGGCGATCTATCGCAACGCGAACGACGAGTCGTGGGGACTGGAGAAGGATGCGCGGCTGCGGCTCTGGCCGGCCGGCTCCCCCCTGGTGACGCCCGGCACCTTCGTCTATCCGATTCGCCAAACGTGGTTTGCCAGCGACACGCAGATGGCGAACGAGCCCTGCTACGTCGACGCCGCGGAGCGGTCGACCGGGTCGGTTTACTATCACTGCGGGCTTGATTTCGGCGGCTGTGAAGGACTGGCCGAGGTGCTCGCCGCCACCGACGGATTGGTCGTCTCCTCGGCCAATCGCACCCTGCCCGGCTACGACGACACGCCCGTGAAACCCCGCGCCGACGTGATCTACGTTCTCGACGCCCGCGGCTGGTACTACCGCTATAGCCACCTCTACCGCATCGACGACCGGATCGCGCCCGGCGCGCTGGTCCGCATGGGCGAGCGGCTCGGACTGGTCGGCAAGGAGGGGAGTAGCGGCGGCTGGACGCATCTGCACTTCGACATCTTCTCGCGGCAGCCGTCCGGCAAGTGGGGGTGCCAGGAAGCGTATGCATTCGCCTGGGAGGCCTACCAGAAGCAGTATCAGCCGAAGCTGCTCGCCGTCGCCCGGCCGCACCACTTCCTGCGGGCCGGAGAGAGGGCAACGCTCGACGGCAGCCGCTCCTGGAGCGCCGAGGGAAAGATCAACCGATACGAGTGGACGTTCACCGACGGCACGAAAGCCGCCGGAGAGAAGGTCGAGCAGCACTACGCCAAACCGGGCTACTACAGCGAGATTCTGAAAATCACGGACGCCCCCGGCCGAGTCGCCTACGATTTCGCCGTCGTCGTTGTGGCCGACGAGAAGGGCCGGGTCCCGCCGACGGTGCACGTGACTTACGATCCCACGATCGGCATCAAGCCGGGCGACGAGATTACGCTCAAGGCCCGCACCTTCGGCACCACCGACGGCAATGAGACCTGGGATTTTGGAGACGGCAGCCCGCCCCTGACCACGCAGTCCGACGGCAACGCGGTCTCGCACGCCAAGGACGGCTACGTCGTGGTGAAACATCGTTACGCCAGGCCGGGCTATTTTCTCGTCGCGGTCCAGCGGACGGACCGGCACGGCGTCACGGCCACCGGGCGAGTCTGCGTGCACGTCGATCAGTGACGTTGCAGGCCGGCTTTCGCGGCGCCAACGGCAATCGTAGGGTGGTCGAGAGCGTCCCAACCCAAACCGCTCGGCGCGCCCATCGCCGTATCCGGGAACCAAACCGCATCGCGCAACCAAACCGCCACCGCCGCCCCGCCAAATCACAATCCAACCACACCCTAAACCGGCCCAGGGTGGAGCACGGCGAGTGAAACGAACCGTCCGCGGGCCCTGGGTCCGGAGCCGCGTCAGACCCGGCCAGCCCCAACGGCGCGTCCCTGACAGAGCGGCCAAATCATGCCTCAATCGTTAACCAAAGTGCTTGTCCCCTTCGTCCCGCCGCCCAACCCGCTTCCCGCTCTCCGCTTTCCCTCGTTCTTCGCGCCTTTGCGCCTTTGCGTGAGTCTCCCCTCGGCCCCGCCCTTCCAGCCTCCCACCGTTCCGCTCTCCCTCGTTCTTCGCGCCTTTGCGCCTTTGCGTGAGTCTCCCCTCGGCCCCGCCCTTCCAGCCTTCCACCGTTCCGCTTTCCGCTTTCCGCTTTCCGCTTTCCAGGCCCCCCGGTACTGCCGCGGGCCGCGGACTCGTGGTAAAAAAGGGCAACAGCTCACCGTCCGGCGCAAAGTGCGCCGGCACGCCGCCTGCGCTGCCTCGAAAGGTTGGGGAGAACAGGGCATAAGAAGGAGGGGTCGCCATGACACCGCGCCAGCGAGTGATGAAGGCCGTTAACCACGAGGTTCCCGATCGCGTGCCGATTGATCTTGGCAGCATGAAGGCCTCCACCATCGCGGCGATCGCCTACGACAAGCTCAAACGCAAACTCGGCCTGGCGACGCCGACCAAGGTGCTTGACGCCCGCTTCATGATCGCGGCTCTCGAAGACGAAGTCCTCCGCCGGCTCCACGTCGACGTCGTGCCGCTCGACCTGTCCTGCGCGCTGCCGATGACGCGCCCGGACAGCGAGTGGATACCGCGCCGGCTGTTCGACGGGACCAGCGTGCTCTTCCCCCCCGGCACGCGGATCGCCGAGGACGCGGCGGGCAACTGGATTCTCCTCAACGACGACGGATCGCCGACGACGTTCCGCATGCCCAAATGCGGGTATTACTTCGACGATGTCTCGTTCAACCGGGGCGACGGGATCGACCCGCGGAAGTTCCGGCCCGTGTCCGACATCTCCGACGAGCACCTGGCGCTGCTCGGCGATTACGGCCGCGCGCTCTACGAGAACACCGACTACGCGATCCTCGGCTGGGGCTTCGGCGTCTGCTTTCTCGGCCTCAGCCTGATCACCGACCGCACGAACAACGTCACCCAGGGGCTGACCAACGAGTGGATGATGATGCTGATGACGGAAAAAGAGACGTGCCATGAAATGATGGACCGCTCGGTCGAGGCCACCATCCGCTGCCTCAAGCTGCTCAACGAGGCCGTCGGCGATTATGTCTTCGCCTGGGGCATCGCATCCGACGACAGCGGGACGCAACGCGGCGAGTTCATCCGGCCCGAGCTCTGGGCCGAGATGCTGGGGCCCCACTACCGCAAGCTCTGCGACTGGGTCCATGCGCACACGTCCTGGAAGACCTTCTTCCACTGTTGCGGCTCCGTCTACCACTTGATCCCGCATTTCATCGAAGCCGGGATCGACATCCTGAATCCCGTGCAGACCTCGGCTACAAACATGGACCCGGCCCGCCTCAAGCAGCAGTTCGGCGACCGGCTCGTGTTCTGGGGTGGCGGTTGCGACACGCAGCGCGTGCTCGGCAGCGCCCGGCCGGAGGAGATTCGCCAGCACGTCAAGGAGCGGCTCGGGATTTTCAGTCCCGGCGGCGGCTACGTGTTCAACCAGGTCCACAACATCCAGGCGAACGTGCCGCCGGAGAACATCCTCGCGATGTTCGACGCAGCCTACGAGTTCGGGGCGTACTGAAGGCGCCGATCACAACCCGACGCGTAAGCGAGGCCTCCCAACCCGACGCGTAAGCGAGGCCCGCTCCCAACCCGACGCGTAAGCAAGGCCCACTCCCAACCCGACGCGTAAGCAAGGCCCGCTTAAAACCCGACGCGTCAGCGAGGCCTCCCAACCCGACGCGTAAGCAAGGCCCGCTTAAAACCCGACGCGTAAGCGAGGCCCGCTTAAAACCCGACGCGTAAGCGAGGCCTCCCAACCCGACGCGTCATCAAGGCCCGCTGACCCGAGTTGGCCGCCCTCGCGCGTCGGGTTACAGCGAGCGCGACCCATCGAAAACTCGCCGGCACGCTGAATAATCCGGGCTGGTCTGGATCATTCGCGCCCATGAAAACCTTGCGCACCCCGCTCAATTAACCTGCCATACAAGCCAGGCACCCCCCTTACGTACTAAGTACTGTGTGCAACAATCTTTATTCCGGCCGAGAAGTCAATTATGCTGATGGAAGGTCTACATCCTCTGGTGGACGGGGCTGAAAGGCGTGCTGCGAAATGGGCGTGTTCCAGTTGCGGAGCCGGCTGATTGACGACTGTTCGTCCTGCATTGGCAGCGTCATTACGATCCGCGACGAAAGAACCCGCCAGAAACGAGCTGGGGACGACCGCCGCAAGCCTGTCATCCTCCACATCGACGAGGCGATACAGAAAGCCATCGACACCGCCCCCACTGCCAGACTCCGTTCGATGCGCCCGCCATTCCCCCGGAACGCCCCGCACCGGCGCTTTCGCGCCCATTGCCAGGTGGGGCACGAACACTTGGCCGTAACAGATTGATTGCCTCGGCGTGAACGTGAAGAATATGCCCACACCCGTCTTTACTTCCATCTCCGACCATAGAATGGCACAATTGATTGACCGCGCCCAACGGCGGGTGGCCGTTGCGGCGCCAGCCGTCCGCAGTGCTAGTGCCAACGCTTTAATCACTGCTGCCGCTCGACTCGGAAATGATTCCGTGGCCATCGTGCTGGATTGCGACGAAGAAGTGTTTCGCCTGGGCTACGGCGACTTGGAATCTCTAAAGCAGCTACGCGAGTCAGCTTGTGCCGTCCGCCAGTCGTCCGGGCTTCGTGTCGGCGTGTTGGTTTGCGACAGCGAGGCTTGGATCTTCGCGCCCACAGCGCTGTATGTCCAGGCTGAAGTGCAAAGCGATGAGACTCCCAACGCGATCCTGCTTCGCGCTGCGGACGTCGAGCGAATCATTTCTCGCCTCATGCGGCCGTCGCGCGTGGCGGAAATCTCGGCAAGTGCAGCCGCGGTCAGCGCGGCGGCGTCCGAGGCCATCGCATCGCTGCCGATTCAGGTTCGCTTGGAAATTGCTGACGCATTGGCTGGGGTGCCGAAGTCACTTCGTGAGGACCTTTCGGCGGCCGCGATCGAACTCGGGCACGAAGAGATTCTCGACGCAGCCCTGGAGCGAGCGCAGAGAGCACTCGAGGAAGCGCCGCCGATCGCCTTCGACGTGGCCCGGCAGGTGCGGGTATTCGAGCCGTACATCCAATACGTTGACATCAGCCTCCGCGGCTGCGCGATCCAGCGGCACCGTGTCGAAGTGCCAAAGGCGATCCAGGGCATAGCGTCGAAGGCGGATTTCGACGCGCGCCTTCGGACGACATTCGAACTGATTGACAAACGCAGCGACATTTCGTCGCGATCGCTTGAGAACGAACTCAACGAGATTCGCGACAATTTCACCCGCGCCCTGGGAAAACCGTGGGGTCGCGTAATTCTCCGTTCCGCGCGGAAGCATTTCGACGAACGGATGGAGGCATTCGAGAAAAAGCTTGCCGAGCACAAAGAGTCTATCAAGCAGTCGGTTGCCGATCATCTTGCCGAGTCGCGGAAGCAGCTTGTCGAACACTATTTGC